>NZ_RSCK01000018.1:0-106263 GCF_003991895.1 Chroococcidiopsis cubana SAG 39.79 | reverse complement strand
GCCAAGGGTTTAGGTGGTGGTATCCCCATCGGCGCGATGATGTGCAAGCAGCATTGCGATGTGTTTGCACCAGGAGATCACGCCAGTACGTTTGGGGGCAATCCATTTGCCTGTGCAGTCGCCTTGACGGTGTGCCAAACAATTGAACGGGAGAATTTGTTAGAAAACGTGCAAGCACGCGGCGAACAGCTCAGAACGGGCTTGCGGGCGCTGGCAGCCAAATATCCCGCCCTCATCACTGACGTGCGCGGTTGGGGTTTAATTCATGGGATGGAGTTAGCTGCCGACAGCGAAATTACCGCAGCGGATGTAGTTAAAGCGGCGATCGCCGAAGGTTTATTACTCGTGCCAGCCGGAGCAAAAGTGCTGCGCTTCGTACCACCCTTGATTGTGACAGCCGCAGAAGTGGACGCAGCCTTACAAATTGTCGAACGAGCGATCGCTACTGTAAACGTATAGCAGCGGTTGCCAGACAGCAAAAAAAAGCAAAATTTTTGCTTGACTACAACACAAAAGGGTGGTCTACTGTTTCGAGAGAGTAGGCGAAAAGAAGGCTAAGAAAGGAAAACAATTCGCACTGCGATGAATTTTGGATTTCTCCTGAAGCCCATCTGCTCCCTGCTCCCTGCTCCCTGCTCCCTCTCAGGAGACGATGACCATGACTGCCTTCATTCCTTTCGATAACACGGTTGAATTCCTCACTGCTATCTATTTTGGTTCTGTGTTTGCGATTATGGCTGTTTCTCAGTTTTGTTTAGCAGCGATTGAAACTGTTGAGGAATCGAGTAAGTAAAAAGTTATTGCCTCGAAAACTTGTTATCTAAAAAAATTAGTATTTTAGTTCATCCCACTTCGCACGACTTGGGCTACTAAGCAAAGTTTATTCCATTCGCTAGTAATTTGATTTAACTTGCGGTTGAGAGTGTAGGCGATCGCATCTAAATTTTTGCCAGACTTTCTTAACTCTACAACTTGGCGCTGCCTTGGGGTTAGTTGCTCCCAAAATTCCTGCCATTGCTTAGGTGTCAAGCCGAAACTGTGTTCTTCTAAACTCGTGCCCAGCCAATGACTCACTAGTTCTGGATGATGTTTTAATCCAAATACTTTCACGGCATGGTAGACAATTTTTTCTCGCAGTCGATAGACTTCTTTGACTGATAAATTTAACTGTTGGGCGATCGCTTCTTGAGACCTACCTTGTAAGTATAGTTCTAACCATTGCGCGGCAGTTTCTCCCAAATTGTTAGTTAAATAGTTGCTAAATTTCGATTGCACGAGATGTCTTGCTGCGTACTGGTCTGCTTGGGTTTGGCTGTCTTGATACACGCTGACCGATCGCACGTCGATCGCGCTCCAAGTGCGATCGCCATCATCAGAAAGGAATTCGTCAGACAATAGTTTGAGAATTCTGCGTTCTGGAACTTGTGTGACTCCTCCCATCTGCGTCCGGCGAAGAAAATTGACAAAGCGATGCACGATTAAAGGTCGATTGTGAATCGGGCGCAAACAATATTCTTCTACAGTAGTTAATAACAAGGCAGTTCGCAGCCTCATATCGTCAGTACACGCCGCAATCCAAGCTATTTGTTGTTGCAAATAGCGATCGCGTTGCAACAAATCTTGGATAATTTCTTGCAAAACGTCAACGACTGCCCGACGGCGATCGCCACCCAAAGCAACGAGGGCGTGAATTTTATTTCGCAGTAGTACTAAACTGCACAAACGTATTGTCAAGCGGTGATATGCCTGCTGAGGTGAAACCCCTAAATATCGCTGTTTGAGGATGCGAAAGCGGTATTCCATAGCTTGCTGTGCTATGGATAACTGAAGAGAATTGCACGTTTGATAGCGTTCTGTATCTTCGCCAATCAGCCAACGGACTATGCTTTCTCGGGCAGTATCGTTTTGCGCCGGACATTCTTGAGTGAGACGCAAACGCCATTCTTGGGAAATTTCCGTCGCTGTCGCTAGATGGCGATCGCGCTCCGCCACGTTTACTTGTATAGTTTGCATATCACCCTGCCGTGTGTTGAACTATCTTCTTAAATAGCGAGCGATTGGAAAATTTATGCAGGGGTTGGAGTCGTATACATGCGAACAAAACGTATTTTGCGAAATACTATCCTTGGCTTATCCAAAAGCGGCGTTTCTACTGCTCGTTTATTAGACAAAGAAAAATCTCACCTTAGCAGGGTTGACATTGCCCCCCTACACTTGGATTTTTTCTAAGGAATAAACTTCTTTAAGATCTCATAAGTATCTTCAATTATTCCCAGAGCTGCATTTAAACCTACATTAGTAGCTTCTACGCCCTCAGTCATGGTATCTTTAGCAGTCTCAGCTGTATCACCACTTTTATCAGCAAAGCCGCTCAGTTTATCCATCATTTTTTCGAGATCTTTTGCCGTATCCATCAGCCGATCGAAGACTTCTTCTTGAGTTTCTTTATATTTAGAGATGGCATCTTCAGTTGTATCTGATGTCGATTCTTGCAAATCTTTGGTTTTCTCAGTTAGTTGCTCTATTACATCCTCAACCTGAGTTGCAAATTCGCTAACTAATTCGGCAATTGCTGGAGCAGATTCATCTTTAATGTGCGATTCAAACTCTGAAGCTCGTTCTTCTAAATCGGATTGGTGACTCTCTAGCCGATCGGATACATCATTTTGGAGAAAATCTTCCTGCTCTGAAAACTGTTCCTCTAACTCTGTGGCAACTTCCTCTAGTTTTTCTTGAAGAGATTTAAAAACTTCTTCTACTGCCTCTAAAGTCGATTCTAGCTCGGATTTAGTCGAGTCTAAGTCTTCACCAAACGAACTGATTTCTGTTTTGGTAGCTTCGTTTTCTTCGTTAGTTTCATTCTGCCAAGTTTCTACATTTTCCTTGAGCTGAGTGACTTCTTGACTGAGCGATTCAGCTTCTTCACTCAAATCTTCCTTAGCGCTATTAATTCGTTCTAACAAAGATTGAGCGCGATCGCTTAATGTCTGCCAGTGACTATCCATTTGCTCGGAAACCTGAGCAATTTGTTCTCGCAAGCCTGTTAATTCTGACTGTGCTTGCTCGGCTTCACCTAATAATTCTGTCAGTTTAGTTACTGTTTCTGTTGCAGTTGTTTCAAAATCAGCCACGATTTACCTCGATTATAGTTCTAATATAGTTTCACTTAATTGCTTTAGCCAAAATCTATTCCCACGCTTTCGGCTACATCTTTCACAGCTTCAACTCCATCTTTAAGCGGATCGATAAATTCATCAAGCTGGTCGAATAATGGCTCTAATGCTTTACGAGCAATAGAAGCATCTTCGCTAGAACCCGAAATTTTCTGACTCATCTCTTCTACGGAATCTGTCACGTTTTTAACGGCTTCTGTAATTAATTCTTTCAGTTCTGCTTGAATTTTTTCTTGAGCTTGATTTAACAGCTCGTCCGTTCCGCCTTTGACGGTTTGCGTACTTAATTTATTTAAATTGGTAGTAAATTCTTGATGTAAGTCAAGAAAAGTATCTGCCATAGCTTGAATCTTTTCACCAATTTCTCCTTGTGACTTCTCCATATCTTCAGTAAATTGCTCGATCTGTTCGCTAAGAGCAGATTTTAATTCTTCTAGCTTTTCTTGGAAAGCTTCTACTTCTTTACTGGTTGCTTCTACAGCAGAAGTTAGTTTGTCTTGACCGGATTGAATTTTTTCTTGAGCTTGTGTTAGCGTATTTTGAGTTTCTTCACCCGTCCTTTCAGTTGTAGAACTACTTTCATCCAAATGTTCTTTGAGTTCTGAAATTTTGCCTTGAGTCGTTTCAATTTCGCTGCTGAGTTGTCCTTGAGCCTCAGAGATAAATTCTGTTAAAGATTCAACTCCACTTTCAAGTTCGGCAATTTCGCTTTCAAGTTGAGATTGATGCTCTGTAGCTTCCTCTTTTAATTCGGTTAGTGCAGTTTGAATTTGTTCGAGAATTTCCGCAATCTGCTCTTGCTTTTCTTCAATATTGCTAACCAGGCGATCGGCTTCTGCTTGAACTTCCGATGATAGTTGTACTAAACCATCTAGTTTTTCAGGAAATACACTCGCCATTTGGGATAAAGATGCCAGGGTTTGTCCTAATTGTTCGTTCATATTTTAGACTTTCAATAGTTGAGACGCGATCGATGAGTTGAAAACAGCGTTAGAATATATCGACACAATCCAAAACTGCTTTGATCGCTCCGGTAGCAACCTTGGCAGCAGCTAACGCTGGTAAAATAGGACTCAACGCACCTGTTACAGACGAACCTGTTGTCATCATCATGATGTTTTCCGCTACTTCTTCAATCATTCCTTCTACAACTTCCTGAATCGCATTCTCAAAGGATTCTTGTAGCTCGTTCTTGAGGTTATCTTCTACGTGTTCGCCAGTATTTTCTAGAATTTCGGTCAATCGTTCTTTGAGTTCGTCAGCAAATTCAGTAACTTGTTCGTTAAAATCTCCAAAAGATTCGCTAAAATTATTTTCTAATTGCTCAAAACCAGAGTTGATTGTGTCTAGCTGCTCTCCGGTAAGTTTATCGCTGTATTCGCTAAAAGCTTTTTCAAGATTAGCAGTTTGAGTATCGCTTATCTCATTTGCTACTTCTTCAAATTTTGATTCCAACTCACTTTGGAATGCTTCAATTTGTTCCTGAAGTTCTTCGATCGCCTCAGTTAAACTATCAATGTTTTCTTTAGCTTCTGTTTGACCTTCGCCCACAGAATCTTCAGTATTAGAAATTGTATCTTCTAAATTCTTAAACGCTTCTTTTAATTCTTCTAGACTTGATTCTAACTCTGATTTATTCTCGTTAATTTCTGATTCAAAATTAGCCTGAGCTTCTTCTACAGAGCGAGCAACTTCATCTAGTTTTCCTTCAATATCTGTCATTGCTTGTTGCAAAGCATCGAGTTCGGCTTTCGTTTCTTCTTCAGAATTACTAAAATCTTCTAAAGCTGTCTGCAAAGATTCTGCTAAAGTTTCAATATTTGTACTAACACTCTCGGCAGATTCATCTAAAGTTTCAGTTTCAGATTCTAGATCGGCACACACTTCTTCCATCTGCGTACAAGCAGTTTCGAGAATACCTAATAGTTCGTTCAGCTTCTCAGTAGCTTCATCAACATCACGCCCAAAATCTAGAACTTGTGCCATGCTGTATTATCCTTGTTTTGAATTTAGCAAAATTAAAAGTTATCGATTAGCCTAAGATTTTATCAACCATATCTAGAACTGGTTCGATTTTTTCCACAATGTCAGTAACTTCACCAACCTTGTCCAAAATCTCACCTATCTTGCCGTCTAATGCATCGTTTACCTCATCTCCTGCATGTTGCAAATGCGATGTGGCTTCGGTAATTTTTTCGGCTGAACTCGTTAGTTCACCCATAACTTCTTCGACAAACTTTTGCGTCAGTGCTGATAATACGTCCTGAGAAGTTGAATCTAAGCTACTCTCAACTGCACTGATTTTGTCTTTTTTCTCGTTAGCTACGTCGGAGAAGTCACTTGTTAGTGATTCGAGCTGATTTTGTAGTTCTTCTGTTAAAGTTGCAAAGTCTTCTAAAACAGAGGATTTGCGATCGCCAAAACGACTTTCTGCGTCCTCAACTTTGCCGTGAAACTGCTCGATCTGCTCTTTTGCTGTTTCTAAATGCTTCTCTGCTTCTTGCTCGACTTCCTCCACGAGCTTCGATAGCTCCTCAAAACCCGATTTGGTTGTTTCGGTTTCCTGCTCCACTTCCGAAAGCATTTCTTCTTTCCGATTCTTTAACTCTTCTAGTTGTTCGCCAATCTGCTCGATCTTTATTTCTGTTTGAGATTGCAGTTCGCCTACCTTTTGCTGTAAATCGCTGAACCCCTGCTTCGCAGCTTCCATTTCGCTCTCTAAGTTTTGTTCGGCAGCTTCTAGTTCGTCACTGAGAGCATCAAACTTAGTAAATGCTTCCTCAGCGATGGAAGCGAGATTAGCCCTTAAATTGGTGGCAAATTCTAAAATTTGAGTGACTTGCTCGTTAGCTTGTTCTGCCGATTGAGTCAGCACTTGCGATCTTTGCTCGCACCGATCTAGTAAGTCGTTAATGTTGTCTGCCATTTTTGCTCAAGCCTTGAGTTGACGTAAATTTTTGATAGAGCGATTTGTTTATGTAATTTTCAACACTAAAATTTAACAGCGATCGCGATCGCTGTTTGCCAGTAGCAAATGTTGATAGGTGTGTCAGTAATAACGCTTTATAGCGATCCACTTCTGTTACAGCAGATTCCGTAATTAAGCAAAAAAACTCGTTGAGAGTTGCTGCACCTTGAGTGAAATCCAGATACCCATACAAAAACTGTCGCATGAGTCTAAAAATTTTCTCTCAATGCGATCGCTCATTGCCTTACTGATTTATTCGGTTGTATCGGTTGTATTTGATTGTATTCAGTTATGATGTATACGATTTTCCTAACATTTATAAAACTCAGTAGATATACTGAAATTTAAGCTTCAAAACACTATTAAAATACGAAAATATTATAGTTAGTACAGCTAGCAACAATAATTTAAGATTTGATGTCAGCCTAGCTCTAGCATCGATTACCCGTGTAGAGACGTTACATGTAACATCTCTACACGGAAATTGACAAAAAAAAGGGGTTAACCCCTTCTAAATCTGGTTAACCCGCAAGCTTGGGAACGCGCAGAGAACTTATTTTTGCACGACCAATTTGACATTGGCATTTTGCAGACCGCGCTGCTTGACTTCTGCCAAGGTCTTATTTACTGCATACTTTTGGTTGATGGAGTTGATTAACTCGGTTTGGTTGTGCTTCTTAGCAACACCCCACAGGTCAGCGATTAGATCGAAAGAACCATCGCTGTTGCGAGACCAACCCAGATCGTATTCGCCTTCTAGAACTGCTACGATGTCAGAGCGAACGCGCTGACCGTTGTAACCACGGACATCAGCTTCGGTCTTAACATTAATTCCTAAGTCGCGCAGAGAAGTCTTGAGGATTTCTGCATCGGTGATTTTTGTACGCAGAGTGCTAAAGTGAGACATTTGGGATTCCTCCTAAAGGATAGTAACGATAAACGACAACGGTTTAGCTTAGTTAATGTCGCCGCAGTCTTGGGATGGGATATGCGGCTTAGGTAATCTGCTAGCTGGGCGGCTAGCCTTTCCCCCTGTGAACGTAGGAGAAAGCTTTTTAAAACTCCATGCGCTGATACTCAGCTACGGAGGATGCTGCGGGTCTAGCACGCTGTCTTGCCCAATCTCTCAGAGCCGTTACTTGCTCGGTCATTGTCCGAGAGAGTGGTAGCGTTGCTTTAATTGCAGCAATAATATCTAGTTGAGTAAACTCTCGATCTTGAGCAAAAGCATCGTACATCGCAGCGATTAACGCTTGCTCGATCTCTGCACCAGAGAAACCGTCAGCAATTTTTGCTAGCTGATCGAGGTCGAAACGGGATAGATCCCGTTTGCGCTTGAGCAGGTGAATGCTAAATATATCTTTGCGCTCCTCTGGATTTGGCAGATCGACAAAGAATATTTCGTCAAATCTTCCCTTACGTAAGAACTCTCCAGGCAACCTTTCTACACGGTTGGCTGTTGCCATCACGAATACGGGAGAAGTTTTCTCTTGCATCCAGGTCAGGAAAGATCCGAAGATGCGGCTAGATGTACCACCATCAGAATCGGCTGAACCTGCTGTACCTGCAAAGGCTTTATCTAACTCATCAATAAATAAAATTGTGGGCGAAATTGATTCGGCGGTTTTGAGGGCGTTGCGTAGGTTAGCCTCAGAACGACCTACCATCGAGCCGTCATAAACTCGCCCCATATCTAATCTCAACAGGGGCAGACCCCACAAGCGAGATGTCGTTTTAGCGATCAAAGATTTACCACACCCAGGAACCCCTAAAATTAGCATTCCCTTCGGCTGAGGCAGACCGTATTCTCTCGCTCTTTCAGTAAAAGCATTAGAACGTTGTTTGAGCCAGCGTTTCAGCTCTTCTAAACCACCAACGGCATCGATTGTGGCATCCTCTTCAATGTATTCTAAGATGCCGTTGCGCCGGATTAATTGCTTTTTCTCGGATAAGACGACTTCTACTTCATTTTCTGATAGCTGTCCCGCTGTTACCTGAGCCTTGCGGTAGACTTTTTCTGACTCATCTCGCGTTAAGCCCAAAGCTGCTTTTAATAATTTCTCTCTAGCATCTGTTGTCAGCCGTCGTCCGCGATTTTGCTCTAACTGCCGCTCTAATACTTGGTTCAATTCTGCCAAATCGGGTAGCGGGAAGTCTAGTACGACAACTTCTTTCTCTAACTCGATTGGAACCTGCTGCATCGGAGACATCAGAACAATCGTTTTCTGCGTGCCTTTAAAGCTGGCGATCGCATCTCGCAGCCATCTCGTCGTTACTGGTGCGTCAATAAAGGGGTGTAAATCCTTAAATATGAATATGCTCGGCTCTCGTTGGCGGATCACCCACTCGATCGCTGCTTCTGGAGATACGGTATTATGCTGCGTGACGTGGCGTGGCTGACCGTGTTCTACGATTCCGTGCGTCACCGTCCAGATGAATATTCGGCGCTGCGGTCTTAACTGGGCGATCGTTGCTATTGCTTGTTCAGCCCGCTCTTCCTCAGAGGTCACAAGGTATATCAGCGGGTATTGAGCTTGTATGAGAATATTTAGCTCTTCTTTCATTGCCTTTGACCTTACTTTTGACCCTAAAGATAGTACGGACAGCGCTTCGGATTCAGCTTTGATGAATCAGCTTCAATGAAATTAGTTTCAATGAAATTAGTGGCTGGCGAGGGCTAGTTGCCCTTCTTGTATTGCTGCTTCAGCCGCAACTCTTGCCGGCTTGGACTGCTCTATTACCCCCGGCTGATCCTTGAGGGATACTAGTTCGCCTTCGTTCAATGCCACCGTTGTTGCACATTCAGGACATGCATAAACTCTGTGCGTGTTGCCGTATGACTCTGCTTCGTCTATTAACTCTTGGTGAGATAAATAAAAAGCGAGCGCGCGGGCAGCGAGTTCTGACATTGGTTCCGAGTCGATCGCGGCTCTGATTTTGAGCCGCCGATGCAGTTCAGGCGTTAAATACAGCGTAACTTTTTGCTTAGCTTGCATATTTTTTTCAATCGTCTTACCCGGGTATGTATATCACGTTATCGGCTTACTCGCATAGTGTCAAGACAGCGTAGCGTTTTGACGGCATAAATGTAACATTTTTTAACAAAAATCCGAAAATTCAAATAGGAGGTAAGAGGCAAGAGGCAAGAGGCTTTGATTGGTTAGGCAATTGTACAGAAAATATACTCCTAATTTAGGACGCAAAAGGGGGACATAAACCTGGTAGATTTAGCGAATATCAGCGAGTAACACGCACAGACGATGAAAGTATTGGTTATTGGTGGCGATGGCTATTGCGGTTGGGCAACCGCGCTCTACTTATCCAATCGAGGTTACGAGGTTGGGATTCTAGACAGCATGGTACGGAGGCACTGGGATCTCGAACTTGGAGTAGATACCCTGACACCGATCGCAACGATTCAGCATCGGATTCAAAGGTGGCAAGACCTCACAGGCAAAAAGATCGATTTGTTTGTCGGCGATATTACCAACTACGAGTTTTTGAGCAAAACGCTGCACCAATTTGAACCGGAAGCGATCGTCCACTTTGGCGAACAGCGTTCCGCACCTTTTTCCATGATCGATCGCGAACACGCCGTACTGACGCAGGTGAATAATGTCGTTGGAACGCTGAATATTCTCTATGCCATGCGCGATAGTTTCCCCGACTGTCACTTGGTCAAGCTGGGGACAATGGGCGAATACGGCACGCCTAATATTGATATTGAAGAAGGGTACATTACAATCGAACACAACGGGCGCAAGGATACCTTACCCTATCCAAAGCAGCCAGGTAGTATGTACCACCTGAGCAAAGTCCACGACAGCCACAACATTCACTTTGCTTGTAAGATTTGGGGCTTACGCGCTACAGATTTGAACCAGGGTGTGGTTTATGGAGTCCTAACAGAAGAGACGGGCATGGACGAGATGTTGATCAATCGCCTCGACTACGATGGGGTGTTTGGTACGGCGCTGAACCGTTTCTGTATTCAAGCAGCGATCGGACATCCGCTGACAGTATATGGTAAGGGCGGGCAGACCCGCGGCTTTTTAGATATTCGGGATACGGTGCGCTGTGTCGAACTAGCGATCGCAAATCCTGCTAATCCTGGTGAATTCCGCGTCTTTAACCAATTTACCGAACTATTTAGCGTCGGCGACTTGGCTGTCATGGTGCAAAAAGCTGGCAACGCGCTGGGACTGAAAGTCGAAGTCAACAATCTCGATAATCCCAGAATTGAGCGGGAAGAACACTATTTCAATGCCAAAAATACGAGTTTACTGAGTCTCGGATTGCAACCGCATTTCCTCTCAGAAGCATTGCTTGATTCTCTGCTTAATTTTGCAGTCAAGTACCAAGATCGCGTCGATAAAAAACACATTCTACCCAAAGTGACTTGGAGAAGATAGTTACTGGTAGTTGGTAGTTGGTAGTTGGTTGGAGAATCCGCTTGTCCCTCATAATACGTAGTTGAGGGAGAGGGTCGTTGTAATGTCACTGGTGACGAAACTTTACCGATTGCAGATCGACCGATTGCCTAAGTCGGGAAATCATATTGTGGCGCAATATGATGACCGCTCCATTATGGTATACCAAGCTTATCGCTCAGCGATCGGTCGTTTTGCTGCCGAAGATGGCTATTTTGGCGGAGAATTTAAATTCGAGCAACTGTCTATCCCGTGAGAGATCCCAATATTGCGAAGAAGTTGGGATTATCGGAAAATACTTGCTGGTAACTTTCCCCAGCCTCAGCGCCCCTCAATAAGTATGAAAATTGCCTTATTTACAGAAACCTTCCTACCCAAGGTTGACGGTATTGTCACGCGGTTGCGTCACACGGTCGAACATTTACAACGTAACGGCGATCGCGTTTTAGTTGTTGCACCCGAAGGGGGGATTACAGAGTATCAAGGGGCGAAAGTTTACGGTGTTTCGGGTTTCCCTTTACCAATGTATCCAGAGTTAAAAATGGCATTACCACGCCCCGCGATCGGTCACGAACTGGAGAGATTCCAACCCGATATCGTCCATGTAGTCAACCCCGCAGTGTTAGGACTATCGGGGTTATTTTATGCGAAAGTGTTAAAAATTCCCTTAGTTGCCTCGTATCACACTCACTTACCGCAGTATTTACAGCATTACGGACTAGGAATGTTGGAAGGCTTGCTGTGGGAATTGCTCAAAACTGCTCACAATCAAGCAGAATTAAATTTGTGTACTTCAACGGCAATGGTAGAAGAGCTATCTAGCCACGGAATCCAACGAGTAGACTTGTGGCAGCGGGGAGTTGATACGGAGTTGTTTCATCCCGATTTAACTTGCGAACAAATGCGATCGCGGCTATCTCAAGGTCATTCCGATAGTCCCTTGTTACTCTACGTCGGTCGTCTGTCAGCGGAAAAAGAAATCGAACGGATTAAACCCGTATTAGAGGCAATTCCAGAGGCGCGCTTAGCTTTGGTAGGAGATGGACCTCATCGTTTAGCTTTAGAGAAACATTTTGCGGGAACGAATACTCACTTTGTCGGCTATCTCACGGGTAGAGACCTTGGTGCAGCGTTTGCTTCTGCTGATGCGTTTCTGTTTCCTTCGCGGACTGAGACGCTGGGACTAGTTTTACTTGAGGCAATGGCGGCTGGCTGTCCTGTAGTTGCAGCAAATTCAGGCGGAATTGTCGATATTGTCACATCTGGAGTCAATGGTTATTTATTCGATCCTAAAGACGAACAAGGAGCGATCGCTGCAACTTTACATCTGTTAGAGCAAAAACAGGAGCGAGAAACCATTCGTCAAAATGCCCGTTTGGAGGCAGAACGCTGGGGATGGGCGGCGGCTACTCGTCAGTTACAGGGATATTATCAGATGGTAGAGTCAAAGCGTTTGGCAGAGAATGTTTTGGTAGGTTAATAAAAAATGTAGAGACAAAATGTAGAGACGTTACATGTAACGTCTCTACAAAAGAGAAATTTTTAACGCAGATGTAAACATCGTGCTATGACAATAGAACGTTAGCTATCTTTTTGCTCGTCGTCATTCTGAAATGGGTTTTCACCGATTCCCAACTCTTTTTTCGAGCGTTTGAGTTGTTTCCACAAGTCGCGAATTTTTTTGTATGCTTCATCTGGAGAAATTTTTCCGGCAGTTTCTAAGTTACAGATGTAACTGACATGCTGGGCGAATTCTTGGAGATTGGCGTTAAAGACTAAATTTTCAGGCTGTACTTTGCCATAGTAACGACTGCGAGGATGCAGAAAGTCAGAACTATTTACCATAATGACAAGAACTCTCCATAGAAATTTACATAACTCATTCTGTGTATCACGAAAACCGAGCGTCAACTACAGCAATATTACGGAAACTTGGTTTGCGGTTCTATTAATCTCTGGAGTTTTGACCGAATTAAGTTAAGGATTTAGTTGTGTGGCGATCGCTCGATCGAGCGCTGATTTATATTTTTTCACATTCAACCCGACTTTGCGATCTACCACAAGTTCAACGTTGGATCGCGATCGGCAATACTAGCGGGAGTGAAGCATTTGAAGTTTCAGATTTCGATCCCCCCTAACCCCCCTTAAAAAGAGGGGAACGAATGCCCTACTGCTAACCCAAATACTATTCCTCTTCTAAATCTAAATCTGGGAACGATTGTGGGGGGATTGCAGCGATAATCGCATCGAGTACTTTGGCGACAGGAATAATTTCCAAATCTACGTCAGGATAGGGTTGCCCTTTGGGTACAATTGCCCGCTTAAATCCTAGTTTAGCAGCTTCTTTCAGACGCAGTTCCATTTGAGAGACGGGGCGTACTTGTCCGCCTAACCCGACTTCTCCAATTAAAACAGTGCGCTGATCGACAATGCGATCGCGGAAAGAAGCGACTACGGCGATCGCGACTCCCAGATCTACAGCTGGTTCTTCCACGCTTAAGCCACCAGCAGAGGCGACATAGGCATCCAGTTTAGACAAAGGAATGCCAACTCGTTTTTCTAACACTGCCAAAATTTGCAGTAAACGGCTGTAGTCTATCCCCGTGGTAGAACGACGGGGTGAAGCATAGCTGGTGGGACTAACCAAGGCTTGTAACTCTACCACAATCGGGCGCGTGCCTTCGCAAGCAACCACTATCGCCGTTCCTGGTGAAGGATCGTCGCGGCTACCGAGAAATAATTCTGAAGGGTTGGCGACTTCCCGCAACCCGCGATCGATCATTTCAAAGATGCCAATTTCATGAGTAGCGCCAAAGCGATTCTTGACTGTGCGTAACAACCGATGGGAGGCGAAGCGATCGCCTTCAAAATAAAGTACTGTATCTACCAAATGTTCTAAAACTTTGGGACCCGCAATCGCACCTTCTTTGGTAACGTGTCCCACAATTAACATCGTAATATCTTCCCGTTTTGCGACTTGCATCAGGGCTGAGGTACATTCTCGCACCTGTGCTACCGAACCAGGGGCGGAAGTTAAGGCGGGAAAATAGACGGTTTGGATACTATCGATGACAGCTACATTGGGTTTGAGCGAATCGACTTCCCTCAGTATTTCTTCGAGATCTGTTTCTGGCAAAACGTATAAATCGGCTCTTGCACTACCATTGTTAACTAAATGACCGTTAGGCGATTGGTTTTGAAGCTGGGGATCTGATTCCTCTATAGGGTTTTGAAATTTAGATACACCCAAACGAGAAGCGCGTAACTTCACTTGCTGTCCCGACTCTTCACCGCAAACGTAGAGAATGCGATAGTTTTGGGCGAGTTGGTTAGAAACCTGTAGTAACAAAGTCGATTTGCCAATCCCCGGATCGCCGCCGATCAAAACCATAGAACCTGGTACAATACCACCACCGAGTACCCGGTCGAGTTCGTCATAGCCAGAACACCAGCGGCTCACTTGGCGATCGCTAATTTGGTCGAAGGTTAGAGAAGCGCGGGGTTTTGCGGCTTTAGCGATCGACTTACCATTGCTTTGCGGCGTTTGCTGCCAGCTAACCCCACGAGTTGGTAGCGTCCCGAGAGTTGTACTCGTAATTTGTTCTTCTAAGGAATTGTAAGTCCCGCAGGCAGGACACTTACCAAACCACTGAGGCGACTCTGCGCCACATTCATTGCAAACGAAATAGGTACGGGGTTTGGGCATTCGTTTAGTGCTTTTGTTGCGTTAAGTTAAATTTTGTTGGTAAAACCGCAAATATTAAAAAACCTTGAAAGTAAGTGAGTGCGAGAATTTCGGCTAATTTACATGGATTGAATGGGATAAGATCTTCATGTAATAGTACTAAAAATTAAAATTCAAAAATGTTGGTTTTAAGGAGCGTTGGTCAATTTGGAAAGTCATAAAGAAAAAATCCTAGTCGTGGACGACGAAGCCAGCATTCGGCGGATCTTAGAAACGCGGCTGTCGATGATTGGTTACGATGTCGTGACAGCAGCAGACGGCGAGGAAGCTTTGGATACATTTCGCAAAGCCGATCCAGATTTGGTTGTCTTGGACGTGATGATGCCGAAGTTAGATGGCTACGGCGTGTGTCAAGAGCTACGCAAGGAATCAGATGTACCAATTATTATGCTAACAGCCCTGGGCGATGTCGCCGATCGGATCACCGGACTGGAATTAGGTGCGGATGATTACGTAGTCAAGCCATTTTCCCCGAAAGAACTGGAAGCACGCATTCGCTCTGTATTGCGACGGGTAGATAAAACAGGTGCTTCGGGAATTCCTAGCTCTGGCGTGATCCAAGTAGGAAGTATCAAAATTGACACGAATAAGCGACAGGTTTACAAAGGAGACGAGCGGATTCGATTAACTGGAATGGAATTTAGCTTGCTAGAGCTGTTAGTCAGCCGTTCGGGGGAAGCCTTTTCGCGATCGGAAATCTTGCAGGAAGTTTGGGGCTATACGCCCGAACGACATGTAGACACTCGCGTAGTAGACGTGCATATCTCGCGACTGCGGGCGAAGTTAGAAGACGACCCTAGTAACCCAGAATTAATCCTTACCGCTAGAGGCACGGGTTATCTATTCCAACGGATTATCGAACCGGGAGAGGAGTGAATACTGGTGGATAGTGGCTAATTTGGGAAAAGAGACGGACAAGGGGGACAAGGGGGACAAGGGGGAACTCGGGGACCCCACGACCGAAGGGAGTGGGGACAAGGGGGACAAGGGGGACAAGGGGGACAAGGGAGAGATCGAAATTTCGCTACACCCTACACTCTACATCCTTCTTTGTTCACTACTCACTGCTCGTTACTCACTACTCACTCCAACATGGCTAAACCAGATCCAAATCGAGTTGTAAGGCTAATACCTCTAGTGGTAGGGGGGGTAGCTGCTGTGTTGCTGTTGGTCAATCGGTTGCTGACACCGGAACTGACAGTGACTCAGGCACGGTCGGATGTTTTGGGGGCAATTGTCAGTGCGGTGCTAATTTTGACTGGCTTGCTTTGGCAGCAAGTCGCACCGCGCCTGCCGGATGCAGTAGAACTCGTGGGCGAGCAAAGGTTCGAGTTGGCTCCAGACTTGCCCGAAACAGTTAGGACAGAACTAGCATGGGCATCTTATTTGTTGTTGACAAATACCGTCACGCGATCGCTGATCGTGTTTTATCAGGGAAAAGTTTTGCTGCGGCGCGGCATCTTACCAGAGAAAACCGAAGTGACTCCAGGGGCGATCGTCCAACGGGTGCTGGAAAAACATAAACCAGTTTACTTAGTGGCTTTGAGCGTTTACCCAGGACGATTTGAATTTGACTACTTGCCAGAAAACACCCAAGGAGTTATTTGTCAGCCCATCGGTCAGCAAGGCGTAATGATTTTGGGTGCAAATGCTCCCCGCAGCTATACCAAGCAAGACGAAACCTGGATCGCTGGTATTGCTGACAAGTTAGACGTTACCCTTTTTAGGGAGCAGGGAGCAGGGAGCAGGGAGTAGGGAAAAAGTCAAAAGTCAAAAGTTAAAAGTCAAAATTAACGATTCACTAATGACAAATGACGAACGACAAATGACAAATGAAAAATTATGCTAACTCTCTATTGGTTATTAGTTGCCCTCATGGTTGTCGGTGTGATTGGGGCAGTGGTTCCAGGGATTCCTGGGACGAGTTTGATTTTAGTCGCGATCGCAATTTGGGGTGTGGTGCAAGGTTCTTTTGGTAGCATTGCCGTACCTCTAATTGTGACGGTGGTGGTGTTGGCGCTTAGCGTCGGCATCGATCTGCTGGCTACCTTCTGGGGAGCGAAACGCGCTGGAGCCAGTAAATGGGGACAGATTGGTGCGGTTGTTGGTTTGCTATTGGGTATTTTTGGTTTATTGCCTGCTTTGCCGTTTGGTGGTCCCTTGTTAGGAATTTTGCTCGGACCTTTGTTAGGCGCAATTATCGGCGAGTATATTTATCAACGCGATCTTAAACGAGCCTTGAAAGCTGGAATCGGAATTGTAGTCGGTTCTCTGGTGGGAAATTTGATTCAGGGGTTATTGGCAATCGTGGCAGTCGGCTTTTTTCTCTATGCCACGCTACCACAAGTGATGGGATGAGCAAATTCGGATTAGCAGATTCGCGGTAGTTGTTCTCCGCTTAACATATCGACAATGCGTTGAGCGCCAATTTTACTCTTCATCGTGACAAAACCAGATGTTTTGCGTTCGGTGACACTGCCAATAATTTGAGCAGATTTTCCTAAATTATGCGATCGCATAATTTTTATTGCTGTTTGGGCAAATTCTGGTGGCACAAAAGCGACGAATCTGCCTTCATTAGCGACATAAAGCGGATCGAAACCGAGGATTTCACACGCTCCTTGCACTTCTTCACTTATGGGGATGGCACTTTCATCAATTTCAATTTTGACGCAGGCAGCTTGGGCAATTTCATTTAGAGCGCTCGATAAACCGCCACGAGTCAAATCGCGCAAACAGTGAATTTCAATTTCAGCCGTAAGCAGTTCTAGAATCAGACTCGCTAACGGTGCAGCGTCGCTCTCTATGGTAGTTTCAAAGGCTAAACCCTCCCTCTCGGTCATAATAGCAATGCCGTGACGACCGAGATCGCCATTGAGGAGCAACACATCCCCAGGCTGAATTGATTGGGGGGCGATCGCCTGGTCATGCTCGATAATTCCAACACCAGCAGTATTGATAAAAATGCCGTCTCCCTTCCCTTTATCCACAACCTTTGTATCGCCAGTCACGATCTGCACGTTGGCTGTTTGAGCTGCTTGTTGCATCGATCGCACCACCCGCCAGAGCGTTTCCATCGGTAGCCCTTCTTCCAAAATAAACCCAGCACTTAAATACAGCGGACGCGCTCCGCTCATCGCCAGATCGTTGACAGTGCCGTTAACTGCCAGTATTCCGATATCGCCGCCTGGAAAAAACAGGGGTTGAACTACATAAGAATCAGTGGTAAAAGCAATTCTGCCGCTTTTGAGGTGAATTTCGGCAGCGTCATGTGGCGCGCGATCGCTATGGCTAAATGTCGCCAAAAACATTTGTGAAATCAACTGATGCATTAACCTTCCACCACCCCCATGCGCCAGTAGAACGCGGGGATACTTGTCAATTGGGATGGGACAAGACAGGATAAAGTCTTCGGGTTCGCTCACTGACAACTCCTCTGCTCCTCTGCCTCTTGCCTTCTTACACCCGATGCCGATAACGATAATATGCCGCACAAGCCCCTTCTGAGGAAACCATCGGCGCACCCAGGGGATGTTCTGGCGTACAGCGATCGCCAAAGACAGGACATTCGTGAGGTTTTTTGATGCCTTGTAAGATCTGTCCGCTCAGACATTCGGTAGATTCTGCAATTGCGTAGTTAAAAATATCAAAGCGCTTTTGAGCATCAAATTCAGCATATCGATCGCGTAAGCCCAACCCACTTTGAGGAATACGACCAATTCCGCGCCATTGCCTCGGTACGACCTCAAATACTTCACGCATTAATCGTTGAGCGGTTTCATTTCCACTGCGCCGCACCGAACGAGCGTATTGATTTTCTAGTTGCGATCGCCCCGATTCCAATTGCTGAATGCACATATACACCCCTTGGAGGATGTCTAGCGGTTCAAACCCCGTGACGACAATCGGAATGCGATATTTCTGTACGAGCGGTTCGTACTGGGTGTATCCCATTACCGTGCAGACATGACCGGCTGCTAAAAATCCCTGAACTCGATTATGAGGTGAGGCAAGAATCGCCTCCATTGCTGGCGGAACTAATACGTGAGAAACCAGTAAGGAGAAATTTTTAACTTCCTGTCGCGCAGCTTGGTAAACCGCCATCGCTGTAGCGGGTGCAGTCGTTTCAAACCCCACAGCAAAGAAAACAACTTGTTTGTGAGGATGAGCTTGAGCGATTTTGAGCGCATCAAGCGGAGAATAGACAATGCGAATATCTCCCCCCATTGCCTTAACCGCCAGCAAATCTTTCTCCCTCTCCTCTACTCCCCTGCTCCCTGGAACACGCAACATATCTCCAAACGAACAGAAAATAACTTCGGGTTGCGTTGCGATCGCGATCGCCCGATCGATTAATTCCACAGGCGTGACGCAGACGGGACAACCAGGTCCGTGAATTAAGGTAATTTCTGGGGGTAAAAGTTCATCTATGCCAAATTTGACAATAGAATGGGTCTGACCGCCGCAGATTTCCATAATTGTCCAAGCTTGGGTAGTAATGGCAGCGATCGCCCGCGCGTATTGTCCAGCAGCATCAGCATCTCGGTATTCGTCAACGAACTTCATTGTTATCCATCCCCCACGTAAATCCCCATACAGCGAGCGGTTTGGACGAGATAGTTATCAGGTGCTACAGGCAAAGGACTTCGAGCGACAACATCGACGATCGGCACATCTACAACTCGTCCATTTTGCCAAGCCACCATTTGACCGTATTGTTCCCGCGCGATTAAATCTACTGCTGCCTTACCAAAAGCTGTTGCACTCAAGCGGTCTAAAGCCGATGGTATACCACCGCGCTGAATATGCCCTAAGATCGAAACCCGAACGTCAAGGCGATCGGTAAGGATGTTGTGGGATTTGATTTGATTGGCAATGTACTGTCCCATGCCGCACTCTAGAGAGGCAAAATTTTGTGTTTCGGCAATAGAACTATCGTTAGCAGTTTTAGCACCTTCAGCAACAACAACGATCGCAAATTTTCGTCCCCAGCGATCGCGCAGTTCGCTAATTTGATGGCAAACTCCGTCAATCGAGTAAGGAATTTCAGGAATGAGAATACAATCTGCTCCGCCTGCAATTCCAGCATGGAGTGCTAGATGCCCTGCTGTGCGTCCCATAACTTCCACAACCATGACGCGATCGTGACTGGCAGCTGTAAAAGTCAGACGATTCAAAGCATCAACAATCGTATTGACAGCCGTATCAAACCCAATTGCTCGTTCCGTAAGTGCTACATCGTTATCGATTGTCTTGGGAATCGCGATGAGATTCCAGTTTCCTTGACAAGCTAGTTGGTGGAGAATGGCAAGACTACCATCGCCACCGATCGCAATTAAGGCATCTAACGCCAACGCCCGATAACTAGCAATAATTTCACTCGCATGAGCTAGCGTGTCTCCTTTATTAATCGATCCTAAAATCGTGCCACCCATACTGAGTAAAGGATCGATACCGCGTAAATCTAAGCCATGCAAATTGAGTAACGTCGTCTTGCGCTCTAATAACCCTTGGGTAGCGTAAGGAATCCCTAGCACTTCCCAATCGTGTTGTAGCTTGGCATGGCTAACAACAGCCCGAATCGCACAATTCAACCCGGGGCAGTCACCGCCACTGGTCAAAATACCAATTCGTTTTTGCATAGGGTTTTGGTAGTTGGTAATTGGTAGTTGGTAATTGGTAGTTGGTCGTCATTTGTCATTTGTCATTTGTAGTAATTGATGGATAGTTGTTATTAGTTTTGACTTTTGACTTTTGACTTTATCCAAAATAATGAGATGTATCGAAAACTCGCTCCCATTCTGGTTTGTAGGTTTGGAGCGATCGCATGTATTGGGCGCGTTCAAAGGCACTCTTGTCGGGGCAATTTTTCTGACTCATGCTTCCTTGTAGTTGCCGCACGGATTCATACTCGTGTTCTACCATCCATTCACGCATTTCCTGCTCGATCGCGCGGATCTGGTCGATACCGTGCCGTAGCAACACCGAACAAAGCATCGTGATGTTAGCCCCTGCCATCAACAACTTGATGGCATCCTGCCCTTTGTGGATGCCGCTCGTTGCAGCCAAACTAGCATTGATGCGATCGTAGAGAATTGCAATCCAACGCATCGGTAAACGCATGGACTGCGGAGTACTTAAAAGCACGTTTGGTTCAACCTCTAGGGTTTTGAGGTTGATGTCTGGCTGGTAGAAGCGATTGAACAAAACGAGAGCATTTGCCCCTGCGTTGTCCAAACGTCGAGCCATATTTGCCATGTTGGTAAAATAGGGGCTGAGTTTGATCGCTACAGGAATTGTCACGGCGGCTTTGACCGATTGCAAAATCTCAATATAGGTTTGCTCGATCTGTTCGCCTGTCAAGTCCATGTCTGTAGGGACGTAGTATACATTCAATTCCAGCCCATCTGCGCCTGCTTGTTGGAGTTGTCTGGCATAGTTAGTCCAACCGCCAACAGATGAACCGTTAAGGCTAGCAATGAGAGGAATATTGATTTTCTCCTTTGCCCTTTGGATGTGATTTAGATATTCTTCCGCTCCGACTCGAAAGCTGTGCGGTTCTGGAAAATAGGTCAGGGCTTCGGGATAGCTTTCCGTTCCGTGCGTCAGGTGATGGTGCAGTTCGTAGCGCTCTTGGCGTAATTGTTCTTCAAATAGGGAATGCATCACAACAGCCGCTGCCCCCGCATCTTCCATTCGCTTGATATTATCGATGTCTTCGGAAAGGGGTGAGGCTGAAGGTACTAGGGGCGATCGCAATTGTAACCCCATGTAAGTTGTAGTTAAGTCCATTTGTCTCCCTCCTAAAACCTTGAAGTTAGGAAAAGAACTTGAGATCTAATGAATAGTTTCAGGCGATCGCGCAGCTAGATATTCATACAAGCGCCAACGAGCCTTGACATCTTGCTGTGCCTCTGCTAATAACTGCTTAGCTGCTTCTGGCTTGCTCTTGGTCAACATCTTGAAGCGGTTTTCCAGATACATATATTGCTCTACTGGGAGTTTCGGAGCGTGGGAATCAAGTTGGAGCGGGTTTTCTCCCTGCTGAATCCGGTCAGGGTTAAAACGATACAACAGCCAGCGCCCTGAATCTACCGCAGCCTTTTGATTTTGCATCGCTGTTGCCATATTGATGCCGTGGGCGATGCAATGGCTGTAGGCAATAATCAACGATGGACCTTCGTAAGCTTCAGCTTCTAAAAAGGCTCTAAGTGTATGCTCGTCTCTTGCGCCCATTGCTACACTTGCCACGTAGACATTTCCGTAAGTCATGGCAATTAAACCCAAGTCTTTTTTGGGTGCGGGTTTACCACCAGCAGCAAATTTAGCTACTGCTCCCTTGGGGGTAGCTTTAGACATTTGCCCGCCAGTGTTGGAATAAACCTCTGTATCGAGAACGAGGATATTCACATTACGTCCGCTTGCCAGGACGTGATCGAGTCCACCAAAGCCAATATCATAAGCCCAACCATCACCGCCAATAATCCAGACGCTCTTTTTCACTAAGTAGTCAGCCAGTGATTTTAGATTTTGGATTTTAGATTGGTAATTAGTAGTTGGTAATTGGTAATTGGTATTTTCTCCCCCATCCTCCTCAGTTCCCTGGGCTCCCTGGGCTCCCTGACTATTTGATAATTCGTCCAATTTTTGTTTGAGTAATTCAACTCTTTGGTGCTGTTCGTAGATATCTGCTTCATCCTGTTGTTCGGCAGTGAGGATGCTTGTTGCTAGTTCTTCACCTACTGCTGGTGCTAGCAGGCGCAGTAATTCGCTAGCAATTTCTGTGTGGTTGTCGATCGCAACGCGAAAACCCAAGCCAAATTCGGCATTATCCTCAAATAAGGAATTAGACCAAGCAGGACCCCGCCCCTCTGCGTTGTGCGTCCAAGGTGTAGTGGGTAAGTTACCACCGTAGATCGAAGAACAACCAGTGGCGTTGGCAATGACGGCGCGATCGCCAAATAATTGACTAACTAGTTTTAGATAGGGTGTTTCTCCACAACCCGCACAAGCACCAGAAAATTCAAATAACGGCTCTTGCATTTGCTGCTGATTAATCTTATGCAGTTTCAATTGAGTGCGATCGGGACTGGGAAGATTTAAAAAGAAATTCCAGTTTTCCCTTTCCTTTTCCCGCAATGGCTGCTGCGGCTGCATATTAATTGCTTTCAGTTTTGGTTGTGACTTGTTTTTGGCTGGGCAAACATCGACGCAGATGCCACAGCCCGTACAGTCTTCCGGTGCAACTTGGATGGTAAATTTCAAACCTTGCCAATCATGCTCTCTAGCATTGCTACTCTTAAAAGTGGCTGGAGCAGTTTCTAGTTGCTGCGGTTCGTAAACTTTACTGCGAATCACGCTGTGGGGACACACCATGACGCACTTACCACACTGGACGCATACATCTGAATCCCAAACTGGGATTTCCTGGGCAATATTGCGTTTTTCCCACTTCGATGTTCCACTGGGATAAGTTCCGTCTGCGGGCATGGCACTCACTGGTAGCTCATCACCCTCCCGCGCCATCATTTTTCCTAAAACATCTCGGACAAAAGCTGGGGCTGAATTGGGAATTGGTAGTTGGTAGTTGGTAGTTGGCAGTTGGTTTTCTTGACTGCTTCTTACCATCGCTCCATAATCAACTTCATAGAGATGTGCTAGGGTTTCATCCACTGCATGGATATTCATCTGGACAATTTCATCACCTTTCTTGCCGTAGGTTTTGCGGATGGATTGCTTAATTTGGGCGATCGCTTCATCTTTTGGTAGCACGCCAGAAAGAGCAAAGAAGCAAACTTGCATAACGGTGTTAATTCTGCCACCCATCCCTGCGTTGCGGGCAACTTGGTAGCCATTAATGACATAAAATTTCAGATGTTTTTGAATAATTTGAGCTTGGAGCGATCGCGGTAAATAATTCCAAACTTCATCTGCGGAGTAGGGACTGTTGAGCAAGAAAGTACCACCAGGGACGATCTCTTTGAGTAATGGAAATTTCTCGATAAACTCCCACTGATGACAGGCAACAAAGTTAGCCCGATTGACTAAATACGTGGAGCGAATCGGCTGCGGTCCAAATCGTAAATGAGAAACTGTCACAGAACCCGATTTTTTGGAATCGTAGACAAAATAGCCTTGAGCGTAGTTTTCTGTCTGTTCGCCAATAATTTTGATGGAATTCTTATTGGCTCCTACAGTTCCATCCGCACCCAATCCATAAAAGATGGCTCGCACTACATGCTCTGACTCAATCGAAAACTCAGGATCGTATGGCAAACTAGTGTGAGTCACATCATCGTTGATGCCCACGGTAAAGTGATTTTTAGGTCGATCTAGCGCGAGGTTATCGAAAACTGCTTTAACCATCGCTGGGGTAAATTCTTTGGATGATAAGCCGTAGCGTCCACCGATAATCTGGGGAGTCGGGGAAGTGGCTAGTGGCTGGTGACTAGTGGCTAGAATTGCTTCCTTGTCTCCCTTGTCTCCCTTGTCTCCCTTGTCTGCTCCTAGTCTCCTTTGCTCTGCATATTCGCACACAGCGGTAACAACATCCTGATACAACGGCTCACCTGCTGCGCCTGGTTCTTTGGTGCGATCTAAAACTGCGATCGCTTTGACTGTTGCAGGTAACGCTTCTACAAATCTTTTGGCATCAAAGGGGCGATAGAGTCGGACTTTGACGACTCCTACTTTTTCGTCACTAGCATTGAGGTAATCTACAGTTTCGTGGACGGCTTCGCAACCTGAACCCATTAAGACAATGACTCTCTCTGCTGCTGGATCGCCGTGGTATTCAAATAATTGATATTGTCTGCCCGTCATTTGAGCAAACTCGTCCATCACCTTTTGGGTAATGTCTGGGCAAGCTAGATAGTAAGGATTGACAGTTTCCCTAGCTTGAAAGTAAACGTCGGGATTTTGGGCTGTACCCCGAATCACTGGGCGATCGGGAGTTAAAGCGCGATCGCGATGGGCAAAGACTAGCTCGTCGGGGATGAGCGATCGCATGTTATCTTCTGGCAACAGTTCCACTTTGGCAATTTCGTGGGAGGTGCGGAAGCCATCGAAGAAATGCAAGAAAGGAATTCGCGATTCTAATGTTGCTCTTGTGGCGATAAGGGCAAAATCGTGAGCTTCTTGGACTGATGCGGCACATAACATCGCAAAACCTGTTGTCCGTGCTGCCATCACATCACTATGATCGCCGAAGATGGAGAGGGCTTGAGCAGCAAGCGATCGCGCTGCTACGTGAAAGACTGTCGGTGTCAGTTCTCCGGCAATTTTGTACATATTTGGCAGCATCAACAATAATCCCTGCGATGCTGTGAAAGTCGTCGTCAGCGAACCTGTCTGTAAAGCACCGTGAAGCGCCCCTGCAACGCCTCCTTCACTCTGCATTTGGACTACGGCAGGAACGTTACCCCAAATATTTGCCCTGCTTTCTGCTGTCCAAGCATCAGCCCATTCAGCCATTGGCGAGGAGGGAGTGATAGGGTAAATGGCAATGACTTCATTCAAGCGATAGGCAACTTGAGCAACTGCCTCATTACCATCTAGGGTTGCAAATGTTTTTGTTTTCATTTTTTCAACCTTTGCAAGCTTCTAAAGTATTACCATGTGACTGTTTTGGCTCTACCTTGAAGTTAGAAGGAAAATTTGAGGAACCTGTGAGGAGAATAGAAGGGGAACCAACGATCGCTCAATTTTGCATTTCTTGTAAATAATTCAACGTACTTTCTGCTTCCTGCGAATCGAGAATGCTCAGAGCAAAACCTACATGAACGATTACATAGTCATCTACTTTTGCGTCAGGAACATAGGCAAGACTGACTTCTTTAATTACTCCACCAAAGCTAACTTTTCCAGTTTGCATCAATGGTTCTTGTTCGTTATTAATACTGATAATTTTTCCTGGAACTGCTAAACACATGGCTGGTGCTTCCTGTTGCTTAAGTGAAAAGTTGCTGCCACAATTTGTCCTAGCGCGATTCCCCCATCATTAGGTGGAATGCGTTGATGCCAGTAAGGGTAAAAATTTTCTGCTTGCAATCTTTTAATAGCTCTTTCAGTTAAATACTTATTTTGAAAACAACCGCCTGTAAGTATAATTTTCCCTTCACCCACAGATTTTGCTACGGCAACTACGATCTCAACGAGCGTATTGTGAAACTTAGCTGATATTTTTCCAAGTGGTAAACCACATTTTATATCTACTAAAATTCCTCGCACCATCGGTAGCCAGTCAACGATCGCAGGCGATGACGTTGCCAAAATCTCAAAGCTATAGCACTCGTCAAGATCAAATCCGGCGATCGCAAACTCTAGTTCCATTGCTGCTTGTCCTTCAAACTGGTTTTGTTGACGCAATCCTACAATTGAGGCGATCGCATCAAATAGCCGTCCCATACTAGAAGTTACTGGCGTATTGAAATTTCTTTGCAGCATTGTCTGCAAAATTCCCAACTCGCGATCGCAAAAAGCTTGTACTGGTACTAGGTGCTTCATCTCAAACACCTCGTCTCCAAAAATCTCATAGAGCAAACCAATTGCGACTCGTCTCGGCTCTTTAATCGCCTTTTCTCCCCCAGGCAGCCGAAAAGTGTGCAGATGGGCGACTCGCTCAAATGATGTTTTTGTAACGAGCAAAAATTCTCCGCCCCAAATTGTACCGTCTAGTCCATAACCAGAGCCATCCCAAGCAACACCTAAGACAGGTTGAGAGTCATGCATTCCAATTAAATCGTTTTCAGCCATGCATGAGAGAACGTGAGCGTAGTGGTGTTGTACTGGAATCGCAGGCATCCCAGAATTACGCGCAAATTGAGTAGAGAGGTAATCGGGATGAAGATCGCAGGCGATCGCCACTGGTTGTGTCTGATAAAGTAGTTGAAAATCCGCGCTCGCCCGTTCAAAAGCATTCACTGCTGGTACTGTTTCTAAATCTCCGATATGCTGACTGACAAAAACTTGCTCTTTGACACAAAGCGCGATCGTATTTTTGAGATGCGCCCCTACTGCGAGAAGGGAGTCGCTAGGGGCGCACTGCTGTGCGCCCGTAAGGAGTTGGGAGTCGGGTGTGGTAGTTGGTAGTTGCTCCTCTGCTCCCAGCTCCCAGCTCCCAGTTCCCTGAATCGACAAAGGTGCATAGCCACGGGCGCGACGTAAAACCATTTCTCTTCCCATCATCACGCGCACGACAGAATCATCTACAGGACGGGCGATCGGTCGGTTATGGACGAGGAAAACTTCAGCAATGCTACTCAGGCGTTGCAGTGCTTCTTTTTCATCAATACAAATAGGTTCATCTGTTAAATTGCCACTGGTAGCAACTATCGGAAAACCCAACTCAGCCATGAGTAGGTGATGTAGAGGAGTGTAAGGCAACATCACGCCCAAGTAGGGATTGCCAGGAGCAACTGAGGGGGCGATCGCATGAGATGCTAGCTTCCGTTGCAGCAGGACAATTGGAGCTTGAGGCGATCGCAATAGGCTTGCTTCCAATTCTGAAACTTGACAGTGTACTTGAATCGATTCCAGCGATGGATACATCAGGGCTAGGGGTTTTGCCTCTCGCTGCTTGCAACGGCGCAGTTTTTGCACGGCTGCTTCGTTACGTGCGTCTACTACCAGATGAAACCCGCCCAAACCCTTGATAGCAACGATCTTTCCTTGACAAATCGATGCAGCAGCTTGAATCAATGCTTGATGATGTAATGCTAGAACATTGCCATCTCGCTCCCATAACTCCAGCTGGGGTCCGCATTCAGGACAGGCGTTAGGTTGGGCGTGAAAGCGACGATCTAATGGATTTTCATACTCAGACTGACAATGAATGCACATCTGAAACTGTTTCATTGTCGTATTGGCGCGATCGTAGGGCAAAGCCTCAATAATGCTAAAGCGGGGACCGCAGTTAGTACAGTTGGTGAAAGGATAACCGTAACGGCGATCGCTTTTGTTGAAAATTTCGCGCAGACAATCCGAGCAAGTGGCAAGGTCGGGTAATATTGTTGCTGATTTCTCACCACCCGTACTGGTGCGAATCTCAAACTGCTGGTAGCCTATGGGAGCGAGAAATTTCGATTCTAAGCTTTGAATTATCGAACGAGGTGGCTTTTGTTGCTCGATGCGTAGTAATAAAAAATTCTGCAATTGCGCTTGAGTGCCTTCTACGTCAACCAAAACCCCTTGGGCAGAATTATTCACCCATCCTACAAGTCCTAATTCCGTTGCCAGTCGGTAGATAAACGGACGAAAGCCTACCCCCTGTACAGCACCGCGAATAGTTACGTGTAAACGTTGTTTTAGGATTGACATTTTGTCTTATAGCAAAACTTCATCAACTCTTCGCCTTGCTGTTGGTTTTACCTCAGAACCAAAACCCAGACGCAACAGAATTTGTGGATAGCCCGATGCGTAGATTAATTTGCTCAGTTGCGATCGCAAAGTTGGCACTTCAATCGGCTGATTTAAAAAGGATGCTGATAATCCTACTGCTTGACTTCGCAGCAATACCCGCTCTAGTGCTTGCCCCGCTGCCAGCCAATCTCTCGGAGTATCTTGCTCTGTACCCAGCACTAAAATTGCCGGAGACTGGATTGTGAGTTGGCGGTTATGATGAGCCATTGCATCTCCGAGATCGAGGGTACGCATTGCCCAAGCAAAAATAGGTGTAGCAAAATCTAAGTACTGATTCACTCCATATGCATATCCAGGTATACCATCATGGCTGGAGCTGCTACCTGGATGAATCCAAGCTGCTAATTCGCGGCGAAAGTTAGGATCTGCCATTTGCCAGCGATCGCCTCGTACCACTAATTCGGCGATCGCCTGACGGGTTAGATCTCCCTTCACAACGTGCAACCACGCACCTTCGCTAGCGGCATCTACTTGTAACCATGTCAGCATCGATTTGGGGACATCCCGGTTTTCATAATCTCTTCGATTCGTGTGTCTTTGGGGAATTGCCTCAAACAGCATTTGCTCGTCAGCGCTAGCCTGTGTGGGTTTGCCTAACTGAATCGTCGCTAACAAGTCTGGGTGACTGGGTTCTGGAAAAGTTGAGATTTTGCCCGTATAACCTAAGTGACGTAGAGCAATCCGAAGATTAAATAATGCCGTACCGCAGCTGATAATTAATTCCCGGTCTTGAGGATCGACAACAGGCAAAGCGCGAGTCCGGTCAGCATAGAGCGCGATCGCTTCATCTTGAATTTTAAAATTCCAAGGTTGAGTATTATGCCCAGAAGGAGCTAGCAATGCATAGTTTAAAAGAAACTTGAGCTGCTCTGTAGGTGTACCAGTTTGGGGAAATTCAGCTGCTTCAATGTTCCAGAAATTGGATATTGTAGACATGGCGATCGCCTCGCAGCATTCATGATTTTGCTCGGTAATCTTAACTATTTTTTAGCAATATAAATTATTGCGGTTTACAACGTCGATTTTATATTCGACTCGTCTCTAAACTATCTCAAAAAACTATTCAAACTCTTTTCAAACTAATACTAAAAGTATTAATCGAACCGAGTTTTAACTTTTAACTTTTGACTTTTGACTTTTCTAGTCTTCTTGCCAATCTTCACGACCTAATAAATCGATGATTCGATCCCTAAGCAAAAAATCATTTTCCTCTAGCTCAATTTCTACGCAAACCCACTCACGACCTGGAATATATTTGCACAAAGCATAAATTGGCTGGTGACGGTCAACAAGTCCTTTATCAACGAGTTGACGCGCTTCGTCTTTGATAGCATTGATGTCGTACTTAACT
Source organism: Chroococcidiopsis cubana SAG 39.79 (assembly GCF_003991895.1). Lineage (NCBI taxonomy): Bacteria > Bacillati > Cyanobacteriota > Cyanophyceae > Chroococcidiopsidales > Chroococcidiopsidaceae > Chroococcidiopsis > Chroococcidiopsis cubana. The sequence goes on along the minus strand of NZ_RSCK01000018.1, from coordinate 77,177 downwards.
GAGGTTTTCATACAAATTACCTTCTACCTAGTAGGAGTTAACGGTTAATGATTAACAGTTAACACTCAGCAATCAACAGTCAACAGCTAACACCCAAGATGTAAGAACCCTTGGGAATTGCTATAGCATCAGGTTGGTTTAAACCATATCTTGTTTGGTTATAGGTTTAACTTAGCAAGCAAATTTGAGGAAATTGTGAGTAACTCAACGTTCTCCCAGACCGTTTGAGGATTCATGCAGAACCAAACAGAGAAAATCCGCCTTGTGTAACCGTTCGATTTGCCATTCCAACTGCGATCGCACTAGAGTAAATCTGTACCCTGCCGCAGTCTCTCAACCTTGACTCAATCTCAAGCCAAGCGAATCGATCTCCAAGAATCTCACCTCAACCGCGCTCGTGCAAGTATCCGCCAAGCGCTATCTTGGTACGGACATCTGCGTAAACCCAATCCACAGCCTGCAAAGCTTGAATTAGCGGGGTTGGTTAAACCAGACTTGGAAGTCCTAACTTCCACGCTGAATAAATTAGAAACGAATGTCATTTGTATCGCTGCTTTTGGATTGGTGAGTCGAGGTAAATCAGCGGTTCTCAATGCCTTAGTCGGGCAGAAAATTTTACCCACGGGTCCCCTACACGGTGTGACTCAATATCCCCGTTCCGTGCGATGGAATCCAGGCGGAAAAGTACAGATTGAATTAATCGATACACCAGGATTGGATGAAATTGAAGGTCAAGCTAGGGCGCAAATGGCAAAGGATGTAGCGCGACAAGCTGACTTAATTTTATTTGTCGTCGCTGGCGATATTACCCGTACTGAATATCAAGCACTTTGCGAACTACGGCAAGCACAAAAACCGCTAATTTTAGTCTTCAATAAAATTGATTTATATCCTGAAACAGACAGGGAAGCAATCTATAAAAATCTCCAACAATTAGGGGCTGGTAGTCCGACAGCAAGACGCTTACAGCAACTTTTGTCTAGCGATGAAATTGTCATGGTGGCGGCGGAACCAGCAGCCGAAGAAGTGCGGGTAGAATACCCTGACGGACAAGTTGTTTACGAGTGGGAAACACCACCACCTCAAATTGCAGAGTTACAGCAAAAGATTTTACACGTACTCAATCGCGAAGGGCGATCGCTACTGGCTTTAAATGCTTTACTACAAGTCAAAGATGCAGAAGCTGCGATCGCAGGTAAAACTCTAGATCGTCTTCATGAAGCGGCGGAAGATTTAATTTGGCAATATACCAAATACAAAGCTTTAGCTGTCGGACTCAACCCCATCGCTGTACTTGACGTTTTAGGCGGATTTGTTGCCGATCTCGCCCTAATTCGTGCTTTGGCTAAGTTATATAATTTGCCAATGACAGGGTTTGAAGCTACGAAATTGTTGAGGACAATTTTGTTTAGTTCCGGTGGTTTATTGTTGAGCGAATTAGGTAGCGGAATGCTGATGGGATTGGGTAAAAGTGCGACTGCGATCGCCTCTGGGGATAATCCGTTCAATATTACCGCATTTGCGGGGACTGCGATCGCTCAAGGGGGAATTGCTGGTTATGGTACGTATGCTGTGGGAAAAGCTGCCCAAGTGTATTTAGAAAAAGGCTGTAGTTGGGGACAATTTGGTGCAAGTACCGTAATTCAAGAAATCTTATCTCAAGTCGAGCCAAATACAATTTTGTATCGTTTGCGGTTAGAGTTGGGGCAGCATTTGAGTTAAACAAGTCAAAAGTTAAAAGTCAAAAATGTATAACAGTTTAATACATGCAGATGAACGCAGATAAATGTATCGTAGGGGTGGGTTTTATCTGAAATCTTTGTCGGAGTCAAAAACGATTAACAAACCCGCCCCCAGATCTATGCGATCGCAATTTAGAATTTTGCAATAGATTATTGTTTCGAGATTGTGTATATGAATACCATCGCCCTAGACTTACATTCAGTAATCGACTTGACCGACGAGCAATTTTTTCAGCTTTGTCAACAAAACCGAGATCTCAAGTTTGAACGCACTGCAACAGGAAAGATAATTATTATGCCACCTACGGGCTGGGGAACTGGAAACCGTAATATTAAACTATCAACAAGACTAGAACTCTGGGCAAAACGTGACAATATAAGCATTGCCTTTGACTCATCTACAGGTTTTATCTTACCTAATAAAGCGATCCGTTCTCCTGACGCTGCATGGGTGAGACGAGATCGAATTGAAGCAATAAATCCAAATCCAGACAAGTTTTTACCTCTAGCCCCCGATTTTGTTGTCGAACTGATGTCAGCTAGCGATCTGCTCGAAGACCTACAGGCAAAGATGCGAGAGTATATAGAAAATGGGGTGCGCTTAGGTTGGCTGATTGACCCCAAACAGCAATATGTGGAGATTTATCGTCAAGGACGAGAAGTAGAAGCGCTATTATCTCCCACCACCTTATCAGGAGAAGATATACTACCTGCGTTCGTTTTGGATTTACAAGGTATTTTGTAAATGCATGGGATACATAAACCAGAAGATGAATGACTCTTGAGGGTTTAACATGAGATTTAGTGACCATCACGCAGAAAGCGCGATCGCTAAAAACATAGTTGCCCTGTTATGACCCTGACAATCTACAACACTCTCACTCGTCATCAAGAACCATTTGAGACTGTCGAACCAGGCAAAGTCAAAATGTACTACTGTGGCGTAACAGTATACGACTATTGCCATTTGGGTCATGCACGCGCTTGTATTATCTGGGATGTCGTGCGGCGCTACCTGCAATTTCTCGGATACGAAGTTACGTACATTCATAATTTTACTGATATTGACGATAAAATTCTCAACCGCGCCCGTCAAGAAAATTCCTCAATGGAAGCCGTAGCCGAACGCTATATCCAAGCATATTTTGAGGATATGACGCGGCTGAATGTCAAAGAAGCAGATGCCTATCCCCGCGCCACGCACACGATGAACGGCATTCAACGGCTAATTTTTGAATTAGAACAAAAAGGCTATGCCTATCCCGCAGATGGTGATGTTTACTACGCTGTCAAACAGTTTCCCGAATATGGGAAGTTGTCGGGACGCAAATTAGAAGATTTGCAAGCAGGCGCTAGCGGGCGCGTAGACGCAGAAGACCCAGAAGGAAGAAAAAAGCAAGAACCATTTGATTTTGCTCTGTGGAAAGCCGCTAAACCAGGGGAACCAGCATGGGAATCACCTTGGGGTGCAGGTCGCCCTGGATGGCACATTGAATGTTCGGCAATGGTGCGCGATCGCCTGGGTGATACGATCGACATTCATGCAGGGGGCGCAGATTTAATTTTCCCCCACCACGAAAATGAAATCGCCCAAAGCGAAGCCGTTACGGGCAAATCCCTCTCTCACTACTGGATGCACAACGGGATGGTGAAGGTTAACGGGGAAAAAATGTCTAAATCCCTGGGCAACTTTATCACGATTCGCGAGTTACTCGATCGCCCCACCGATCCGATGGCAGTTAGGTTATTCGTCCTGCAAGCACATTACCGCAAACCAATCGATTTTACCGACGAAGCGATCGCGGCGGCTACCAATGGTTGGCACACCCTCAGAGAGGGATTGTTGTTCGGACATCAATATGGCGAGCAACTGGGATGGAACGAGGAGATAGGGGGACAAGGGGGACAAGGGGGACAAGGGGGACAAGGGGGACAAAGAAGCAATTCTAGCCACCAGCCACTAGCCACTCACCCGACTCTCAACTCCCGACTCCCGACTCCCGACTCCCTCATTCCTGAAGTAGTACAGAGATTTAAACAGGCAGTCAATGACGATTTCAACTTCCCGAATGGATTGGCTGTGCTGCAACCTTTAGCTAAAGAATTGGCGCGAGAAGGCAATCTATTGGTACATCAGGGCAAGACAGAAACTCCACCGGAGGAATTACAACGCCAGTGGCATACTTTGGTAACTTTAGCTGAGGTTTTAGGATTTACCGTCACAATAGAAGCTGAGACTACGACTCATGACGGTTTAAGCGATCCAGAAATTGAAGCTATGCTCGAACAAAGGCAAGCTGCTAGAAAAGCAAAAAATTTTGCCGAATCAGACCGCATCCGTGACGAACTACAGGCTCGCGGAATCACTGTAATTGATAGTCGTGATGGTACGCGATGGCATCGCAACTAAATCGTCCTTTGTTGTCTGTATCTAACTTGCTGCTCCTCGTTGCCACTATCTTTTTGGCAATTTTGTTGTGGCAACTCCGAGGCTTATTAGTAACTTTAATGATTGCTGTTGTTTTAGCAGCTGCGATCGCGCCTATTGTCAACATAGCAGAAAGATTGCGGTTTCCTCGTTGGCTGGCAGTCATTGGCGTGTATCTCACTTTAGTGGCTGGCTTAACTGGAGTCGGTTTACTTGTCGGTCCTACCCTGATCGCTCAGATTGAAACCTTGGTGAGAATACTGCCGCTTTATATCGACAATCTTGTCGGACTGGTAGAACAATTCGCGCTCAAATTGGGAATTACTGAATCAGAAATCGAGCAGTTTTTTGACCTGCAAGCATTAACGGGGTGGATAATTCGCTCCGGTCAACAATTATTAGTCAGTTCCTACGACATCACCACCGGAATTTTAGGCGGAATATTTAACTTAATTCTGGCGTTCTTGCTTTCAGGCTATATGGTTGCTGGTAGGGAAAATTTAATTTCCGGTTTAGTCAATTTATTTCCCCAACCGTGGAACGATCGCCTTGCCGAGCAAGTCGAACCAATCGCCCGTCGTATGGGAGGATACATTCAAGGTCGAGTCTTGGTTTCAGCAATTTTATCCGTTGCCATTACAATCGGTTTGGGTATTTTAGGTTTATCAGAATTTGCCCTAGCTTTAGGAGCGATCGCTGGATTCACCAACTTAATTCCTTTTCTCGGACCCATCTTAGGTGTAATTCCGGCTTTAGTTGTCGCCATTTCCCAAGGTGGCTGGACGTTTTTGTGGGTATTGTTGTTGTTTATCGTCGTCCAGAACCTAGAAACCTACGTCCTAGATCCTCTACTTGTTGGTTCCTCCGTCCAAGTCCATCCGCTCTATCAACTACTAGCGGTTTTAGGGGGAACTCAAGTTCTTGGTATTCTAGGAGCCGTGATCGTGCCACCCTGGATTGCCGGAGCATCAGTACTATTAGAAAACCTATATTTACGACCGAAATTATTAGCTGAAGGCAAAGCAATAGGTAAGTCGTAAGTCGTAAGTCGTAAGTCATAAGTCAGAATTAATTGCTCCCTGATAACTGATAACTGATAACTGATAACTGATTCAAGCGGATTTTCGCTGCTGTGTTTCATCTGGTTGCAACTGCCGTCGTCCGTTGTAGATGATGCGGAGTGCTTCTGTAAGCTGCTGCTCCAAGCTATTAAGGACAGCATCGGCATAATCATCCGCACCGCGTAGAATATCCTCTGCCTCCATAATTGCCTCTTGCCGCATCCGCTCAATTTGCCGTTCTGCTTCTTGACGCAGGCGATCGATTTGTTGCAGATTTTCTTCTTGCGCTAATAAGCACTCTTGTTGAACTTGCTGCTGGAGTTGCCTAGCTGAGAGGTCAGCTTGTTGTACGATAGTCGTCCGCTCGACAATCTGGGCTGCTTGTGTCTGTGCCGTCTGAATAATTTCATTGGCTTCTTGTTCTGCCTGCAAGAGAATGTTTTGTCTTTGCGCGACGATCGCTTGTGCTTGTTGTAACACAGTTGGTAGGAGCGATCGAATCAGATCGATTCGATCTAGCAACTGCTCCTCATCTACTAGTGTTCTGCGCGTCAGAGGAATATGGGGACTAGAAAGAATTATTTCTTCTAGCCGAGCCAATTCCTGCTGAATTTCTCCGCTACCTAGATCGGCAGCATCTGCTAGCGGCGGAAAGCCTCTATTCTCTTCAGGCTCTAGATTGGGTGAGGTTTGGCTTGGCATCGGTAAACATCCCGAGCAATGTGCGGTGGGACTAGATGGTCGATGGGACCGCCAAATTTAGCGATCTCTTTCACCACACTACTACTTAAAAAACTGTACTCATTTGATGTCGCCAAAAAAAAGTTTCAATTTCAGATGATAGCGTTTTATTGATGTGAGCCATCTGTAATTCAGCTTCAAAGTCTGAAATTGCTCGTAAACCACGGATGAGAGCTTTAGCTTGTCGCATTTGGGCGTAATTGACGGTTAAACCATCAAAACTATCGACTTCCAGATTAGGTAAATGACGAGTGGTGAGGCGAATTTGTTCTAGCCGTTCTTGCACGGTGAACATAGGTGTTTTATTCGGATTGCGCAACACGGCAACGACTAAGCGATCGAATAGCTCACAACCGCGTTCGATAATGTCGAGATGTCCCAAGGTAATTGGATCGAAGCTACCAGGATAAATGGCTAGCACTAGTCAACAGCCTCAGAGTTACTGGAAAATTATAAATCAGTTATCAGTTATCAGTTATCAGGGAATAGGGAGCAGGGGAGCAACTACCAATTACCAATTACCAATGACAAACAAAGTACCGCTAAAATTGAATGCAGCAGTGTTCTGGCTGGAATTGGTGGGCGCTCGATCGGGCTTAACCTAAAACCACTTTTGCCATTGGTGCTGTAGAGACGAGAGTGAATATCGAGCCGCAATCGCCAATTCTGGCGTTGAGAAGCGGGCTGAGGGGAAACTGGAGTATGACGGTCAAAAAATTAACGGAAGCTGACAGAACAGAAATTTTGGATTTGTATCGCAATACAGGAGAGACAACATCAACGCTAGCAGATCGCTATGGAGTGAGCAACTCTACGATTAGTCGCTTCTTAAAAGTGACTTTGCCAGAAGATGAGTATGAAACGCTCATTGCAGCTAAACGGGCGGCTCGGACCCCTGGGGGAGCAGAGAGAGAAGAGGTAGCAGCGATCGCTTCCCCTGTGGTAGAAGTACCCTCACCCACCCTAGAAGCACCCATACTAAAAACAATATCTGAACCCGAACCAGTTGTTGAAGCCCCTACCCCCAAACCTGTGAAAAAACGGCGTTCGACAGCGAAGACTGGAGCAGAAATTGAACCGCTAGCAGAACAATTAGAGTTACTCAGTAACCCTTCCCTACCGGTAGAAGAAGAAGTGCGCGAGGAGGTAAGCGCAGAGGCTAGCCAGATTGCAGCAATTATGGTAGGAGAAGAATTGCTCGATGAAGATGAAGACGAAGATGATGAGGATGACGATCTAGAAGATTTAGAAGATTTAGAAGATCTAGACGAAGACGACGATTTCGAGGAAGAGACAACACCAGTTATTAGAAGGCGATTGCCCGTCGAAAGCTTCGTCAGGGTGTTACCGTTGTCAGAAGCAATGCTGCCGAGAACATGTTATATCGTGATCGATCGCATGGCAGAATTAATTACGCGACCGCTGAGGGATTTTGGCGATTTGGGACAAATTCCCGTGCAAGAAGTCCAACAAAAAACTCTACCGATATTTGACAACCATCGGGTAGCGCGGCGATTTTCCAGCAAACGCGATCGCGTGATTAAAGTTCCTGACAGTCGCATGTTGCAAAAAACTCGTTCTCAACTTCAATCTAAAGGCATCACACGTCTACTATTTGATGGACGAGTCTATTCTTTATCGTCTAGTTAGATTTTTGTAGAGGCGCGCTGTGTCGTGTCTCTATTTACAGGGTGAGTTATTATGTCGCGCAAAGGCGAGCCAGTGCGTTGCGGAGCCAGCGCCGTGCGGGGGGTTCCCCCGAGTCCCGCGACTGGCGTGAGGTTCCCTCCGTTGTAGCAACTGGCGTGCAAAGGCGCAAAGTGTAGTTTTGGATTTTCGCATCCTAATTTAACTTTGAGTAAGCTGCTTGTTGCGCAAAATTGTTTCTCAATTGGAACGATGGCAAAAGTTTAAGTGTCTTGTCTTGAAAGAGAGGAATCTGGTGTTGTGACAAGCGCGATCGCTCAATCTCAAGAAAATTTTACATTGCTTCTGGCTGCAAACAAAATTAAGTGGTTTCGTCGTCAGTTAACTAGTTGGGCTACTCTCAATCTGCGAGAATTTCCTTGGCGCACTACAACAGATGCTTATGCTATTTTCATCGCTGAGTTTTTGCTGCAAAAAACTAGTGCTAATACAGTTGCTCCAATTTACGCAGATTTTTTGACTCGATATCCTACCCTCGAAGATTTGGCAACGGCATCAGTAGCAGAAATTGCGATTTTACTAAAGCCTTTAGGTTTGCATTTCCGTGCCGATCGCCTTTATCAATCTGTACGAGTAATTATCGAACAATATGATGGTAAAATTCCAGCCTCAGAGGCTCAGTTGCTTTCTTTACCTGGAATTGGATTATATACGGCACGCTCTATCTGTGCCAATGCTTTTGCGCAGCCGCTAGCAATATTAGATACTAATGTGGCACGAATTTTAGAGCGATTCTTTGGTTTGCAGGGGAATCGTGTCAAGTCTCGTTGCAAGCTGTTGTGGAGTGCGGCTGAATATGTCGCTCCGAAAACAAGTGTGAGTCGGTGGAATTTAACATTATTAGATTTTGGTGCGGGAGTTTGTACGGCTAGAAATCCCAGTTGTGGAATTTGTCCGTTGCGATCGCAATGTAATTACGCCAAAATTAATCTTGATATGAATCATGAATAAAGCAAATTACGGTTTAGTTTTGGTCACAGCCGGATCGCCACAAGAAGCAGAGGCGATTGCCACTTCTTTAGTAGAATCTCAGCTAGCTGCTTGCGTGAATATTCTCCCTATCCAATCGGTTTACACGTGGCAGGGAGAAATTAATAAAGAACAAGAGTGGCAATTATTAATTAAAACAGATTTAGCTCAATTTTCTCACTTAGAAGCTAAAATCCGCGAGTTACACTCTTACGAAGTCCCTGAAATTATTGCCATTCCGATATTAGCAGGTTCTCAATCTTATCTAGACTGGATTTCTGCTTCTGTTAAATAATGTAGCGTTGCCCATACGTCTGCAATATGTTTGTAGGGGCGCACAGATGTGCGCCCCTTACGAATATGGCTATTTCAACATACTCAAATTAATTATTCCTGGAGACGATCTTTAGGATTTATATATAGGGTGCGTTATTTAACGCACTCTACCAGAGGCGAAAGCTTTGACAAAAAGTTCCCATGTCTATACTTATTTGACTATATTATAGCGTGAAAAATTTATTTTGAACAATTGTTATAAAAACAATATGACAGTTTATTAACAGTCTACATCTGCTGCAAGCTGTGATTGGCGATCGCTACCTTAGTTGTAGTGAAGGTGATACGGCAAAGGTTTCGGGCAAGCCAATAACTCAGTAATAAATGGTAAATAAGTTATTTGATTGTCTGATACATAAACGCCATCTTTACGACACACAATACACAAGTTTTTGTTGGCTCAAGAGTTACTTATGAAACGCTCAATTAAGTCTATCCTCGCTCTTTCTGCTGTGTCTGCATTGGCTATCATTCCTACATTTCTTCCTGTAGGAAAAGCCTCAGCTCAAACTTTTACCACAAATGGTACGGATGCGAACTATCTCGGTGGTGGTATTTCCGTAGGCGTTACCGATGGTGATAGCCCCATATACGATGATGATTCTAAAGTTGGTGGCAACGTTCAAGGACGATTCGCGATTCCAAACGCGCCTATTTCTGCCAGAGGTGCAATCTTATTTGGTGGCGATTCAACCGCATTGATGCCGTTGGTAACATATGATGTTCCAGTTGCTCCTAACACCAACCTTTACCTTGGTGGCGGTTACTCCTTCAATACCGAAGAAGGTCAATCTTCACCTCTAGGTAACAAAGATGCTATCGTGCTAACTGCTGGTGCTGAATCTGAAGTTGGTAGCAACGTGGTTGTTTACGGTGATGCCAAGTGGGGGATTGATTCCTACAGAGACAGCGATTCCGATGCTGTCAGCATTCAAGCTGGTGCGGCTTACCGCTTTAACTAATAAGTTGAGGTAGGGGCGCACAGTGGTGCGCCCCTACAAAGTCAAAGCTGGGATTGTTTACTCTTATAAATGGAGTCAGCCCCAGCTTTTCGATCGTGATAGGATCTATAGAGTTAATCTATTCATCACAAAATCGACGGAATTACCGGAGATTAAACAGCCGTAGGGGTGTTATCAAAATTTACCGGAGCGGCGGTGAAATATTTTTGTGAACTCAGCATCCAACTCTAATGGTTAAATCTTCTACTCCTCTCACCCCCGTAACTCGCAAGCCTTCCAAAGTTGAAGGGATTAAGGAACGCAGCAATTTTTTGCGGGAACCAGTCGCGACCGAAATTCTGCAAGATACAACTCATTTTACCGAAGAAGCGATCCAGATTCTTAAGTTTCACGGTTCTTATCAGCAAGATAACCGCGACAACCGGATTAAAGGTCAGGAGAAAGACTACCAATTTATGGTACGGACAAAAAACCCAGGTGGGTTCGTACCAGCTCAATTGTATTTGACTCTGGACAAGCTGGCTGAAGAATACGGCAATCAAACTTTGCGCGTCACCACGCGGCAAGGCTTTCAGATGCATGGCATTTTGAAGCGAAATCTCAAAAGCGCGATCGCAGCCATAATTAAAAGTATGGGTTCGACGCTGGGAGCCTGTGGTGACATTAATCGTAACGTCATGGCTCCTCCGGCTCCGTTTAAAAATAAGCCAGAATACCAACATGCTTGGCAATATTCCGAGTATGTCGCTCAGTTGCTCTCACCACAAACTGGGGCATACTATGAAATCTGGCTAGATGGAGAAAAAGCCATTAGTGCGGAAGAAAACCCTGAAGTTGTAGCTGCACGGCAGAAAAATGGTACGGGAACGGTGTTTCACGATAGCGAAGAACCACTCTACGGCACGCACTATATGCCCCGTAAGTTTAAGTGCAGCGTCACCGTACCTGGTGATAACTCCGTAGATTTGTTTTCTCAAGATTTAACTTTGGTAGTCATAACCAATGACAAGCAAGAAGTAGAAGGATTTAACATCTATGCTGGTGGTGGCTTAGGACGGACGCACGGTAAGGAAGAAACTTTTGCCCGACTAGCCGACCCAATTGGTTATATAGCCAAAGCCGATGTATACGATGCTATCAAAGCAATTGTAGCTACTCAGCGCGATTACGGCGATCGCACCGACCGCCGCCACGCCCGCTTAAAATATTTAATCAATGACTGGGGCGTAGATAAATTCCGGTCGATGGTAGAAAAGTATTTGGGCAAGCCTTTGGAAGCTTCCAAGCCTCTACCAGAATGGAAATATGAAGATTTCCTCGGCTGGCACGAACAGGGTGATGGGAAGTTATTTTTGGGGATTTCGGTCGAAAACGGTCGAATCAAGGATGAAGGATCGTTTCGGTTAAGGACTGCTTTACGGGAAATCGTGCAGCAGTACAACTTATCAATGCGACTGACACCCCACCATAATGTTATTTTGTGCGATATCGCCCCAGATCAAAAGCAGGCGATCGCAAATCTACTCGTAACTCACGGTGTAGAACCTGACCCCAACGCCATCAGCCAGTTAGTTAGATACTCTATGGCTTGTCCGGCTTTGCCTACATGTGGCTTGGCAACAACGGAATCGGAACGGGTCATGCCAAGCGTCCTCCAGCGAATTGAAGTGTTATTAAATCGCTTGGGCTTGAGTCAAGAACATTTCGTCGTGCGGATGACGGGTTGTCCTAACGGTTGTGCTAGACCCTACATGGCAGAACTAGGGTTTGTCGGCAATGGTCCTAGCACGTATCAACTATGGTTGGGTGCAGATGCTAACCAAACGAGGCTGGCGCAAGTGTATATAGAGAAGTTGCCTCTCGATAACCTGGAGGCAGAATTAGAACCATTGCTGGTTTACTTCAAACAATCGCGGCAACCTAATGAAAGCTTTGGCGATTTTTGCGATCGCATTGGCTTTGACTCTTTACGAGAGTTTACCTCCAAATACGAGTTTCAAGGCGCACTGGAACCAGAAATCGCCCTACAAGATGATGGCAATGGCGAACAGGAAGCAGCTGCTAATGCAGCAACTGCGGCAAAAGCCCGTCGTCGTATCACTTTACGCGAACCAGTCTACGCAAAGCTAAAAGCTACTGCTGAGAGTCAAGGTAAACCGATGACTCAACTTGTGAATGAGGCGATAGAAGCTTTCTTACAAGGGCAATAATCGTATCTACATTTTGTGTAGAGACGTTACATGTAACGTCTCTACAATTTCTATGGCAAATACTTCTGTACCACCACCCAACCCGTGAGGGACACCCAGAGAAAACCAAGGAATAAAACTGCATTTGCGCCTACGTGGAGCGATCTCGCCCATTGACGCTTAGGACTGATTAAAGTTGCACTAACTGCCGATATTAGGGTTAATGCTACCACGATTAGTCCTGCCGTCAAGTGTTGGGAATGACCGAGAGAACCAAAATGACCCAGCGTACCGACAACACCAATTGCTAATAGCAGCAGCACTAGCAAAACCATGCTGCCACCAATACTATAGTGCAGCAAATGCAGCCAACTAGGTCTGGGATGAAAATTTGTTCTTGCCTGGAACATCTGCCAGCCTGTTACGGTCAACAGCAGATAAGCTAGTAGCGACAGACCCATCGACCAGGCTGCTATTTTCCACAACCACAAAAAAGAAGGTAAATCCAATTTATTTTAGACCCAATACAATAGCAGCAATTCTATTTCTAGTAATAGCTTACTAAATGTAGCGATCGCGCGGTTTACTTTCTTCCTTCCGGTAGAATTTGTTTATTTTTCAATTCACTATTTTTTCATTTATTAAAATAGAGCCGCTAAAGTTAGCGACTCCAATGTTAGTTAAACCGATGATCTAATCAATAGTCGTTAAAAGAGGGGATTTAAAATTTCTTTGACTTAGTTTATCTTTTTGTTCTACCGATCGCGCTGCTGGACGATCCATTTGTGCTTCTGCTTTGCTTTCTTCTAACAAGCACAAGCGTTCGCAAGGAATATTATCTGACAAAATAGCACTCGCCATCATGCCCGTGTGAATTTCTAGTGTTGCTTTAGGTGGCGCTTCAAATACAAGGCGTTGACCTGGAAACACAACTCGTTCAAAATACCAGTTAGGGATATTTGATATTCGAGCAATTTGAATCTTGCTAGTTGCGTTTACATAGCAGCAAAGAAGTCGGTCGGACTGTTCGGGTGGTAGGGAATCTAATATTTGAGCCATAACAGCTAAGGGCATGAAAGCCACTTTTATTTGATTACACATATAAGCTAACACTTAGCGATCCCCGAGTGTTGTAACTCCTACTACCAACTGATAACTTAGCTCGAATTTGTTGTCGCCTCTATCTATAGATATAAATTGATAGAAGTTAAACTTATCGGCTTTCCGATTTAGCAACCAATTGTCTGATAAATTTTTGATTTGATTTTTGCATTTAACCGCACAAAATTGGTTGACTGTAAATGATTTATGCGTTAAGGCAAAATACCAACTTATTCACGAGCGGCAATTGAGGGATCGTGCCGAGGTGACGCAAATCCAGCGATCCTAGAGGCGATCGCGTCATATCGAGCAGCGATCGCCTCTAGCTACGACAACTCATTATCTCCGATCGACCTACCACTAAGACAAGCTCGATGTTATCGTAAAGTTATATGAAAATTATTTTCAGAAATCTCTTTAATAGGGGCGCTTAGGCTCGTGAGTGAGGGCGAACTTGGAAGCTATCTAGACATGAGTTGGCTCAGCTTCACTCAGCAGCGCTGCTACTCGAACCTTGGTAAACTCTAACCTCAAACGATCGAGATGGAAAACCGTATTCTCTACGTTCGCCTTCCGTGCAACCCTATATTTCCGATTGGGGTTGTTTACTTGGCAGATCACGTTCACAAGCTTTTTCCCGAAATCGAACAGCGAATTTTTGACTTAGGGACAGTCCCACCACTCGACTTTAATTCCGCCTTAGATACTTGTATCGACGAATTTCAGCCGACGCTTTTAGTATTCTCTTGGCGAGATATTCAGATTTATGCCCCAGTAGGTGGTAGGGGTGGTAATCCCTTGCAACATTCCTTTGAGTTTTTCTACGCCTTCAATCCGTTAGTCAAATTTCGCGGTGCAACCGGATTGCTGCGATTGGCAGTTTCCTATTACAAGGAACTCTGGCGCAATCAAGGACTGATTAAACGCGGGCTAAAACGCGCTCAGAAACACCAACCAAATGCCCGTGCCGTAGTCGGTGGGGGTGCAGTTAGTGTATTTTACGAGCAGTTGCAGCATAATTTGCCCCAGGGAACGGTTGTTTCTGTCGGAGAAGGAGAAACGCTGCTAGAAAAATTGTTGCGAGGCGAAGATTTTAGTAACGAACGCTGCTACGTTGTTGGCGAAACTCAACCACGCGATCGCCTAATCCACGAAGCGCCAACACCGCTAGAAAAATCTGCTTGTAACTACGACTATATTGAAAAGATTTGGGCGGAATTCTCCTATTACCTGCAATCTTCCGACTTTTATATCGGCGTGCAAACAAAGCGTGGCTGTCCTCACAATTGCTGCTACTGCATTTACACCGTAGTAGAAGGCAAACAGGTACGGATCAACCCCGCCGATGAAGTCGTAGCCGAAATGCGACAACTATACGATCGCGGCATTCGGAATTTCTGGTTTACCGATGCCCAGTTTATCCCAGCACGGAGATTCATCGATGATGCGATCGAACTGCTGCAAAAGATCGTCGATTCAGGCATGACTGATATCCACTGGGCAGCATACATCCGCGCCGACAACCTCACCCCCGAACTATGCGATTTAATGGTAAAAACGGGGATGAATTACTTCGAGATCGGCATCACCAGCGGTTCTCAGGAACTCGTGCGGAAAATGCGGATGGGCTACAACCTGCGCACGGTGTTGGAAAACTGCCGTGACTTAAAAGCAGCAGGTTTTAACGATCTCGTCTCCGTCAATTACTCTTTCAACGTCATTGACGAACGCCCCGAAACCATTCGCCAAACGATCGCCTACCACCGCGAACTCGAACGGATCTTCGGCGCTGACAAAGTGGAACCAGCCATTTTCTTCATCGGACTCCAACCCCATACCCACTTAGAAGAATACGCCTTTAAAAATGGCATACTCAAACCAGACTACGATCCGATGAATCTCAAACCTTGGACGGTACAAAAATTATTATGGAACCCCGAACCCCTCGGTTCCTTCTTTGGTGAAGTTTGCCTACAAGCATGGCGACAAAATCCCAACGACTTCGGACGGGAAGTGATGAAAATCTTAGAAGAACGCCTCGGCTGCGCCCCCCTCGAAGAAGCCCTTTCCGCCCCTATTCCTACCACTGACAAAAAGCAACTTGTAACAGCGTAAAAAGTCAAAAGTCAAAAGTTATAAGTCAAAATTACCTTTTACCAATGACAAATGACCGATGACCAATGACCAATGACCAATGACCAATGACCAATCATGCTAGAAGGCTCCATCTTACAACAGCTCAAATCAGCACTCGAAAACACGAATCGACCCCTTAACCTGGGTGTCTACTATAAAAACACCTTGGTCGCCCTGTGTCATGCCCTAGAAGACTGCATTTTGGTTTCTGGTAGCCAACCGCTAGTCATTACGGCTTTTCAACGGGGTAAATGGTATCTGCAAGAAGCAGAACGCTACCACGATTTAGCCCAAAAATCCCGCCATGTGGCGATTATGGCAGCTCCAGATACGGGTTTTGCCGACCATCCTACTAGCAAATTACCAAATGTAGACTTAGTAGCGTTGAATCCTGAAGACCCAGTGGCGCAAGAATGGCATTTGATAATTCTTGCGCCTAGCTACACGGCAATGGTACTTTGTCAAGAGTTGTCTGAGGCGGATTACGGAGTCGGAGGTAGACCGACAATTGATTTAGAGCGTAAATTTTACGGTTTTTGGACGTTTGAGCCAGCCAGGGTAGAGAAAACAATCGACCTAGCGATCGCCCACATTAACAGTTACAACCCCGAACTCGCGCAACAGCTCAAATCTCACGTCCAGGCGATCGCCCAAGAGTCTGCCCAAGTAGAACCGGACGATTTGAATACAATCGTTTCTCGCGTGGTCGATTACCTCCAAACCAGCGAATATAGCATCAAGCAGATAGAACATCACCAGATATTAGATAGCAATTTAGTTTCCAACGAATTACAAGCCTTCCTCCGCTTGGGACAACTGATCGACCTTGCCGATACGGGTAACCCCCTCGCAGCCGCAGAAGTCGCCGCGATCGCCGAAATTATGGGGCAATTACTCAATCTCCCTGCTTGGCAGGTCAAACGCCTACGCCTAGCCAGTCTACTCCATCGCATCGCCCCCCATTCGGTCAACGTGCAGTATGGCGAAGCCCCCAGTTGTCCCCTCATCCCAGCCGCCCAAGTTTTGCGTACCATGCCTCGCCTGAGCGCGATCGCCCAAATTATCAACCATTTCTCAGAACATTGGGATGGTAGCGGAGAGCCAGCTGGTTTGATGGGGGAGACAATCCCGTTAGAATCGCGAATTTTAGGCTTGGTGGCAGACTTTCAGCAGCGTTTTACCCATCTATCCCAGTCTCATACAAGAGAGGAAGCCTTATCAACTGCGTTGGCTCAATGTCAGCAAGAACAGGGCAAAGCTTGGGAACCAAAACTTGTAGACACCCTAGAATTACTCGTGCGCGGGATGCAACAGGGTTTAACCTTACCCGTCTCCCCCACAAAAATTAGTAGCAGCATGTGGCTGATCGATGAGGAGCGAGCAGAATTCGGAATTCGGAATTCGGGAGTGGCTAGTGGCTAGTGGATAATAGCCATTGCGACTTAAATTGTCCCCTTTATCCTCTCTCTGCTCCCTGTTCCCTGACAACTGATAACTGATAACTGATAACTGAATATGACTGATTCGATTGCAGCAATTAGAGAAGGAAAAGTTAAGCAATTACCAGGAGCCAATTTAGAGGATGAAGATCTGGCAGGGTTAGATCTGGCGGAAATGAATTTGGCGGGAGCTAACTTAGTCGGAACCGATTTTTCTGGCTCCAAGTTAGAACGATCGCGTCTGGAAGGCGCTAACCTTCTCGGTAGCAAGCTGTACGGTGCAGATTTACGCGCTAACTTTTTGGGAGCCAATTTGATGCAGGCTGACATGACAAGTGCCGATCTGCGAGGCAGTAACCTCCGAGGCGCAAATTTGATGGGCGCGAAATTATCCCAAAGCGCGATCGCCGGAGCATTTTTGAGTGGGGCAAACCTGATGAGTGCTAACTTACAAGGCGCAGATCTCAGGGGTGCAGACTTACGGGGTGTCAATCTTTCTAATGCAAATTTACAAGGAGCCAATCTCACTCAGGCAGATTTACAGGGCGCTTTGTTAAATGAAGCTAATTTAGAAGAAGCGGACTTGCGGGGAGCAAATTTAGCGGGTGCTAACCTTTCAGGCGCTAATCTTCTGTGTGCGGAGTTGGAAGGAACTAATCTTGTAGGAGTTAATTTGGCTGGTACTTGCTTGTTAGGAACCGTGGTGAAACAGTAACCAGTTATCAGTAATCAGTGACCAGCGATCGATGACTAGCTAATAGTAACCGATACCTAACTATTACTATACCTAACTATTACTATTTACCAATTAAGCATTGACTTTTTCAGTGTTAGTACTGTAGCCTTGGCATGGCTGCTAGTATAGATTTATATTTTTAAAAAATAAATAGAAATGGCGAGCAGCCGTTTTCGGATGAGCGATCGCCCGACTGGATTTGATTCAATTCAGAATTGCAGTATTTCCCGAACAAGTTCCCGAACTAAACGACCCCTATTTAGTAGGAGTCGATACAGAAAGCGATCGCCAATGCGTGCAGGATTTATTCGTTTGTTTGTAGGAATCAGTAACATATTTCATCTGGGAAATGGAAGAAATTGAATGACAAACAGTCCTATTCGTTCTCAAGAAGAGTTTCTGGTATTTGGCGCGCCTGTTATTGAAGCAGCAGAAATAGAAGAAGCGATCGCAACGCTCAAAAGTGGCTGGTTGGGAACAGGACCTAAGGTAGCTCAGTTTGAGCGAGATTTTGGGGTATATAAAGGAGCAGATAATGCGATCGCTGTGAATTCCTGTGGTGCAGCACTACACTTGAGCCTACTCGCGGCTTCCTTACAACCAGGAGACGAAGTCATTACCAGTCCCCTGACGTTTTGCGCCACGGTCAATGCCATTACTCATGTGGGCGCGACACCCGTGCTAGCAGATGTCGATCCCGTCACGATGAATATCGATCCTGTCCAAGTTCAAGCAAAAATTACCCCTAGAACAAAGGCGATCCTACCCGTTCACTTTGCAGGTAGACCCTGTGATATGGATGCTTTATGTAATCTTGCTTTGCGCTACGGTTTGAAGATAATTGAGGATTGCGCCCACGCGATTGAAACAGAATATAAAGGTAAAAAAACAGGCACTTTTGGCGATTTTGGCTGTTTTAGTTTTTATGCCACCAAAAATATTTGTACGGGCGAAGGCGGCATGATTTTAGCGCGTAACTCCGAAGATGCCACCCGAATCAGAGCGCTGAGCTTGCATGGCATTAGTAAAGATGCTTGGAAGCGGTTTAGTGAAGAAGGATACAAACACTATCAAGTTTTGGAAAGCGGATTTAAATACAACATGATGGATCTACAAGCTGCCCTTGGCATCCATCAACTGAAGCAAGTAGAATCTCGCTGGCAGCGCCGTCAAGAGATTTGGCAGCACTACAATTGCGCTTTTGCCGATCTCCCCTTGGTACTTCCAGCAAAACCAGAACCCCATACTCGCCATGCCTATCACCTTTATCCGGTACTTATTGACGAGCAGAAAGCTGGATGCGATCGCGACACTTTTCTCAATGCGATGACAGCCGAAAACATTGGCGTGGGCGTACACTATCTCAGTATTCCAGAATACGATTACTATCAGCAAAGATTTGGTTGGCAACCAGAAGATTATCCTCAAGCAATGCGAATTGGGCGGCAGACAGTAAGTCTGCCGCTTTCTGCAAAGTTGACTCGCCAAGATGAATTAGATGTCATTCAAGCAGTGAGAAAAGTTCTAGCATCAAGTCAGACTCATGACACTATGAGGGGTGAGAAGAGAGGCACAAGCGAGGGACAAGGAAGACACATAGTAGCGTTCAACCAACAACTGTCAACTGTTAACCATCTTCGCGCAGTGTAGCGGAGCGTTTGCTGTCAACCAACCCAATCTAGGATTGCTGGATGAATGAAACTAGTTTCAGTCATTGTTTTAATTTACGATAGCGAAAAATATATTGCTGCGACACTAGAATCCGTGTTGACTCAGACATATAAATATATTGAAGTGTTGCTTGTTGACGATGGTTCTCCAGATAAGAGTATAGAAATTTGTCAGCAATTTAACGACCCAAGAATTAGAATTATTCGCCAACAAAATCGCGGCTTGCCAGGAGCGAGAAACGCAGGTATTCGGCAAGCAAAAGGAGATTATTTAGCATTTATTGATGGTGATGACTTGTGGCAACGGGATAAATTAGAGCATCACGTCAATCATCTCGCTAATTCTACAGAAGTTGGAGTTAGTTTCAGCCGTTCTGCTTTTATCGACGAAGCAGGTAAATTTTTAGGCTCGTATCAAACACCGAAACTTAAGGGAATTACCCCCTCATATCTAATGCGGTGTAATCCTGTAGGCAACGGTTCGGCTGCTGTCGTCAGACGGGAAGTCTTTGCCGCGATCGCATTTTCACCTCGCCAATATTCAGACAACCGACACGACACGCTAGACTGCTACTTTGACGAACAATTTCGTTATTCTGGCGGCGATGTCGATCTGTGGTTGCGAATCTTATTGCAAACCAAATGGCAAATTGAAGGAATTCCCGAAGCTTTAACTTTATATCGCGTTCACTCTAGCGGACTCTCAGCTCAATTAGATCGACAATTGGCAGCAGGAGAACAATTAATTGCCAAATTTCATACTTACGCAACCCAACTAGATAGGAATTGGGAGGCGGTGATGAGAGCGTATCACTTACGCTATCTAGCTCGGAGTGCGATTCGCTGGAAATCCGACGCGATCGCGATTCAATTGATGCATCAAGCCATAGCTTCCTATTGGCGGATCGTTCTAGAATCACCACGCCAAACTGTGATGACACTTATTGCGGCTTACCTGTTGTTACTCATTCCCCGCCGCTTGCGCGCTCATTTTGAGGTCATAGTCGGACAGCCAACAACAATTTTCCAAAAAGTAAGGACTAGGATAAGAATTCAGAATTAAGCGCTTGCTTGTAAGTTGTAAGTCGGAATTCCACTATCTCTAACTACTCTTTAGATAGAGAAACTCTTATTCTTATGGAGGTAGTGGCAATGTTGTGATTGGGTGTAATCTTTATTCTGTATTCAAACAGAAATACAGAGCCGTCCTATGTTTCCAGAATTCTCGCCACAACCTCGAATCCTGACTAGTCAAAAGCAACATTTACAAACTTGCTTTAATTTACCAACACATGATGAGCGCGTCGAACGAGTTTTTCGCGAAGTGAATAACTTGTTTGCTAGTCAAGAAATTCAGCAACGCTTATTAGAAAAAAGACAACGAGTCGAGCAAAAGAAAAGCCGTGGTTGATGCCAGACAACTTGGGGCTCGATCGAGAGATATAAAAGCGCTCGCGCCTACGAGAAGAACGATTAACGCGACTTGTGGCTAAATCTTCTCATGCCCAAAGCGAGCGCGCCTAAAAATAACATTCCCATTCCACCAGCGAGAGGATTGCGATCGATACCAGTTAACCATTCTGGGACGCGATCGTTATATTGCACCATTTGCCCAACATTAATTGCGTAATAAACCCAAATTAACCCAGCATGAAGACCAATTGGTAAACCCAAACGACCTTTGCCACAGCGTCTTGCCCATACAAGAGTTAAGCCTAACAACACCAAAGCTGGAAATTGCAGCAGGGTTCGCCGAATTTCTGCTAGTGGTTTAATAAAGTGCAGTGCGGCAAATATGCAAGCATTCGCCCAGAGTGCTGTCCGAGGATGGTAATCTCGCTGTAACTCATCTAACAGCCATCCCCGGAAAAGTAACTCTTCCGCAAAACCATAAGCTAGAGCAACGATTAACCCTTCAACGACAAATCTCCATAAAAAAGTAGAGGGTTGTCGCCACCATAGCAAACCCAACCAGCTTTCTAGCAAAAATAAGCTTAAAACACTAGCGACCCCAAGCCCCAAACCTATCAGTAGCTCTTGCCTATTCTGCCTAGTTGTAACCAAACCATATTCTTGTAACACGTGTGGCTGACGATAGATAGACTTTCCCCACAGCCGCAACAGGATAATAAATATCCCATATAGGAACGGCAAGGTGAGAATATTCACTAAGTTTTTGTCATCCACCCACCAATGAATCGGTGCAGCTACAGGCAACCATAGTAGCAGCAGTACTAAGATAAAAATGACCAGCCTCAAGGGAACTGGGTAGAGGGCTATTCTGGCAAAATTGAATTTTAACAATTAGCAAGTAGTGAGTAGTGAGCGGGGAGTAGTAAGTGGTAAAAGATTCTACACTTATGACTTCCTATTTACTCATCTGGCTCAATCGTACTGGTCAAACCATGATTTTTGAGGGTTTCACAGTAAAACTCAGCGTGTTCTTGAGCGCAGGTAATGACTAAAGCGATGCCATTTGTATGGGCTTCCATCATAATATCTACTGCTTGTGGCTGGGTGAGGCTGGGTACAGTCTGCATCAATACCTGCACCACATGCTCCATAGGATTAAAGTCATCATTATGAAGCAACACGCGATACCGAGGTGCGAGTTTACGAACTGTTGAACGCTGCTCCAGGGTTTCGACGGACACTGCTTACTCCTCTTGTTCTGACTAACGACTTTTGGTTTAAATCTCGATTGAAACTGATTAACTTATTAAATATTTATAGCATCGAAATCCAACGACCGTAGCGATCGCACATGACTGAAGAACTGGAGGCGAGCTGTGACGAACTCTTTATGTGACTTTCAACCGCGACAAATCGTTTGTACAACCCATCAAGCTACTCACCTATATGCTGAAGTCATTCAAGTAGTGGAATCGCGCCAAATTGGGTGGTTTCGACCTTTACTACTCGTGGAATTTTTTGACGATGAGCAGCTATCGATCTCACCAACACTACTCGACCTCCGTTCTGGAGCCGATCTTCTCTGTCCTCCCTCTTTATTCCGTCCGGCAATTGATACTGAGGTCATACCGTTGCTGATGCAATTGTCAGCTTGGGAACCGCCATTAGAGCACGATCCGGTTGCCTTCAAACGATTGCATCAATTCATTCAACAGGCTTTGCTGCTTGACGAGAAGTGAAGAGGTTGTTAGTTATTGGTTGTTGGAAACCGATCGCTGGTTGCCACTCGTTGCCTGCTGCTCAAAAACTTCTGATATTTCCATTTGAATTTCTGATGCAATCTATAGTAATTTCTAACGATTGATGGGAACTTGGTTGCTATCGTTAATTTCTCATGGCTTAGAATTGGCGATCGGCTGTTGCATAAGTCTTTTGCAAATCAGATCGAATTATCAGAATGCGATCTTTACGGTTAATAACATTCAGAATTCTGATGCTTCAGGATCGGAATTATCAAAAATTAATATGTATTTGAGGAACAAATTGTCTTGTTTTTCGGTCGCGGGGATTTAACCTTCAGACTAGTATCTACTGACAATTGACCGTTATGGATCTCAAGCTATCTATCTAGTGAGTTAGACTCAACTGTATACTCAGTCACACAAACTAGAAAAATCAAGTCAAACTGCTTGCTCTTCTCGGTTTCTACCATCTGGTAGATGTTGATGTATCATGCCAGTAGCGTAGAATCTAGAAATCATTTAACCTGGCTATGTACGAGAGATTGACCTCAATAAAAAGTCAGCAAAAGTTAGTCCTACTGCACGAGATCGCTTGGCAAAAGATTGTTTTCCACGTGAAATTGGTCGATCGGTAGGATGATTCCGCTGAGTGGTATTCTATTGGTACAAATTTCAATCGCTAATTTGAATCAATCGAGTACTATGTAAATAATTGATGAAGATGTTCTCGTTGGTATAGTTAAATACTTTTCTTTTAGAATAAACGCTGGTAGCTTGGAATCACAATGAATGATTTAATAAATATTTAAGATTTAAGTAACTAAAGAGCTAAATAGAAAAAGCAAGACAAAAGGAAAAATACTTCATATCATAGACCCATTTGATTTCATTAAATTTCGATTTCATCCTATTCAATTTAACCCCATTCGATTTCACCAATTTGCACGGAAGCGTTAATGATGCAAACAATGACTGCTCCTAGAGCTACAGTAATTCGCCCTAACGGTCACTTTAATGCAGCGAATGCCGCTGACTTTCAGCAATACCTGACCGCAGAAGTTACACAGGCAACACACGACTGTGTGGTCGTCAACCTAGAACAAGTAGAGTCGATGGATAGTGCCGGTTTGATGGTATTAGTTCATGGATTGAGAGTGGCACAATCGCTCGGAAAAAGTTTCCACCTTTGCTCTGTTGCACCTTCAATTCGGATTATCTTTGAGTTGACTCAACTAGATAGCGTATTTGAAATTTTAGATACACCTATAGAGGTTACAGCAGCTTAGCGGGAAGCTAGGTGTGAGCAATTTATGACTATTTGATATATGACTGTCTGATGTTTCGCAGCAGCAGGTACTGTTCTTCCAGCCGCGATCGCCGATTGATGCTAGCTTTAGAGTGATAAGTCAGGGATTGGCACGAGAGGCGCAAAGTGGCAGTTGCAGTAGAAACATTACTAACGGCTGAGATTCAACGTCCAGCTCGCTATTTAGGTAACGAGCTGGGAGCTATACGGAAGAATTGGCAATCGGCAGATGTACGCTGGGTACTGACATATCCTGAGTTGTATGAAGTTGGTGCATCTAATCTAGGGCACGTCATTCTATACAATATTTTGAATGCACAGCCCAGCCAAATGTGCGATCGCGCCTACCTCCCAGCGCCCGACCTAGCAGCAAAGCTACGCGAGACGCACACCCCCTTATTTGCTGTTGAATCGAGAAGATCGTTAACAGAATTTGATATTTTAGGCTTCAGCCTCAGTTACGAGTTAGGAGCTACCAATATTTTAGAAATGTTGGATTTAGCTGGTATTCCTCTAACTTGGCGTGAAAGAGCTGAGGGAGCTAAGAGAGATAAGAAAGCTGGGGGAGCTGAGGGAGAAAAACCAAGCGCCACTCACCACTCAAATACCAACTACCAATTACCAACTACCAATTACCAACTACCAATTACCAATTATCCACTCATTTTTGCAGGCGGGCAGACGGCAACATCAAACCCCGAACCCTATGCTGATTTTTTCGATTTTATTGCTTTAGGTGACGGGGAAGAACTGTTACCGGAAATTGGTTTAGTCGTTGCAGAAGGCAAGGCAGCAGGGTTAAATCGAGAAGAACTCTTACTAGATTTGGCGCAAATCCCAGGGGTCTACGTGCCGCGATTTTACGATCTGGCAGGGGACGGCTCCATTCACCCTAATCGTTCAGACGTTCCAGAGAAGATAATTCGGCGCGTTGCTACGCCCATCCCAGCGTATTCTACAGGCTTGGTTCCTTACGTCGAGACAGTCCACGATCGCCTCACGATCGAAATTCGGCGCGGTTGCACTCGCGGCTGTCGCTTTTGCCAACCAGGAATGCTCACCCGTCCCGCACGGGACGTAGAACCGGAGCAGGTTGTCGAGGCGATCGAAACGGGCATGAGGGCAACGGGATACAATGAATTTTCTCTGCTTTCCCTCAGTTGTTCCGACTATTTATCTCTTCCTGCCGTAGGAATGGAGATTAAAAACCGCCTGCAAAACGAAAATATTTCCCTTTCGCTTCCTAGTCAGCGAGTAGACCGTTTCGATGAAAATATCGCAAATATTTTGGGGGGTTATCGCCAAAGTGGGTTGACCTTTGCTCCAGAAGCTGGAACCCAACGGATGCGAGATATCGTAAATAAGGGCTTGACGAATGAAGAATTATTGCGAGGCGTAAAAACAGCTTGGGAACAAGGCTGGGACAAAATCAAGCTCTACTTCATGATTGGATTGCCTGGGGAAACAGATGTCGATGTGTTGGGGATCGCGGAAACCGTCGCATGGCTACAAAGGGAATGTCGCGCTCAAGGTAGAAAACCTTTGGCATTCAATTTAACAATTTCCAACTTTACACCTAAACCCCACACCCCGTTTCAATGGCATTCTGTTTCTACAGGCGAATTCCAGCGCAAGCAAGACTTATTACGCCAAGAGTTTCGGCGCATGAGAGGAGTCAAAGTTAATTTTACCGACGTGCGAATCTCGGCAATGGAAGACTTCATCGGACGAGGCGATCGCCGTTTATCTGCTGTATTACGTCGCGCTTGGGAACTGGGTGCGGGAATGGACTCGTGGTACGACAGCGTAGAGAGAGCGTATAACGCTTGGGGACAAGCGATCGCTGAATCCGGCTTAACCTGGAAGTATCGCCAAGTCGAGCAGGGTGAGTGGAATTTGATGCAAGGGAGAAGGGAGCAGGGTAAGAGAGCTGAGGGAGTTGAGGGGGCTGAGGGAGACGAGGAAACTATTCTAGTCACCAGCCACCAGCCACCAGCCACTTTCTTTCCCGACTCCCTAGATCGTCCTTTACCTTGGGATCGGATCGACACGGGGATCGAGAAAAAGTGGCTCAAGGAAGATCTGCAACGCGCTATGGAGGCTGCAACCGTCCCCGATTGCTCTTTTGATGGTTGTTCTCACTGCGGCGTTTGTGGAATCGATTTCGGTCACAACATTGTCATCGAACCACCACCAATTCCCCAATTTGCCGGACAGTACGTTCCTAACAATACCAAAGTTCAAAGACTGCGACTCCGGTTTGGCAAGCTGGGAGATATGGCGCTAGTGAGCCATCTCGACTTGATGCGCCTGTTCGATCGCGCCGTCCGACGAGCCGCATTGCCCGTATCCTTTACAGCCGGATTTAGCCCCAGCCCGAGGATTTCTGTAGCGCTGGCTCTGCCTTTAGGCGTAACGAGTAGTGGAGAGATTGTCGATTTTGAACTAACTCAAATCGTCGAGCCAGCAGTTTTTCGGCAACAACTGAGCAGTCAGTTACCAATAGACATACCTATATACGATGCGATCGCGCTCGATTTAAAAGCACCTGCGGCAATGAAGACTCTAACGGGAGCAGAGTACATCCTGACAATAACGGCAACTCAAACGACAACACCGACACAACGGCAGGAATGGATAGAAACTATTAAGAATTCAACCGAAATTTGGTGGGAGCAGACAACAAAATCTAAGAAAACTTATCAGGTGAACTTGCGCGATCGCCTATTTGAATTAGAATTAGTTCCACCACACAACCCAGATACAGGAGAACCAGACAATACCTTTAACTTGCGCTATACGGGTAGTTGCTCTCAAGACGGCAATCACCTGAAACCAGAACACGTCACGTTCATGCTAGAGCAAGTTGCCCGCCAAGAAATCCAACTGCTTCATATCCATCGCCAGCAACTCATTTTACAGTGACCAGTGAGCAGTAACCAGTGACCAGTTATCAGGGAGCAGGGAACAGGGAACAGTTCCTTACGAATTACGACTTACAACTTACGACTTCTCTAATTAATTGCTTTTTCTCAAGCATGAGTTAAAATTGAGCTAACAGAAGTTTTCTAGCGCTGCATTGGATTTCCGATTCGCTCTCCCAAATGGGACACTAGCGAGAATTATTGAGAAGCATCCACGATTCTTTTGCATAGCACTTGAAGCGGAGTGGTCGTCTCATTAGTCGCTAAGAGCGTTTCTTGAAGCCAATGACAGGCAAAACAGGCTTTTTAGGTGTCTGTGAATTAGGTGTCTGCGAACTAATATTGTGTTCCTGCCCGCAAATCAAGGATGGGAAACAAGATTAAAACTACAAAACATGCTCGGTTCTCAGAGCAGACTTATGTATGCAGCAGTTTTGAAAACATTTTGTTATGCTTTTAAACTGCCAGCATCTTTAGATTTAGTTGCGATCGAGCGTGGTGAGCGCCACTATTATTTCCAGCAGCGCCTACCTTCAGTCAATCGAAGCGAGAGAGGAGACCTCAAAGCTTCTGATGCTGCGAATTTTTGAGGGAATTGAATGCCAAAACAAATTATCATAGCAGAGCAGCATCACATTGCTGCTGTTTTTTCAGAAGATCAAATTCAAGAACTCGTCGTTGCTACCGGACGACATCAAGTTGGTGATATTTACCTCGGTGTCGTAGAAAACGTTTTACCAGGTATAGATGCAGCTTTCGTAAACATTGGCGATTCAGAACGAAACGGTTTTATCCACGTTACCGATCTCGGACCGTTAAAGCTAAAACGGACTGCGGCAGCCATTACAGAACTACTCGCACCGCAGCAAAAAGTCTTAGTCCAGGTTATGAAAGAGCCGACGGGCAATAAAGGACCCAGGCTCACGGGTAATATCACTTTACCCAGTCGCTACGTAGTTTTGATGCCGTTTGGACGGGGAGTTAACTTATCGCAACGGATCAGAAATGAAAACGAGCGCAACCGCTTGCGGGCTTTAGCAATTTTAATTAAACCTGCTGGCATGGGCTTGTTAATTCGTACCGAAGCCGAAGGCAAGCCAGAAGAAGCAATTATTGAAGACCTAGAGGCGATCCAAAAACAGTGGGAAGAGGTGTTATTGAAAGCGCAATCTACCCGCGCTCCCTCTTTACTTAACCGCGATGACGATTTTATTCAGCGCGTCTTGCGAGATATGTATGGCTCGGACGTAAATCGCATCGTGGTAGACTCTGCTACCGGACTCAAGCGGGTCAAGCAATACTTGATGAACTGGGGTGGCGGACAGCCGCCTCAAGGGTTGTTGATCGACCACCATCGCGATCGCATTCCCATTTTGGAATATTTCCGCATCAATGCCGCAATTCGCGAAGCCCTCAAACCGCGAGTTGAGTTGCCTTCTGGCGGTTATATCATTATTCAACCGACGGAAGCATTAACGGTCATTGACGTAAACTCTGGTTCCTTCACTCGTTCCGCTACAGCAAGAGAAACCGTACTGTGGACAAACTGCGAAGCGGCAACAGAAATTGCCCGACAGTTGCGCTTGCGTAACCTGGCAGGGGTGATCGTGGTAGATTTCATTGATATGGAATCGCGCCGCGACCAGTTACAAGTCTTAGAGCATTTTAATAAAGCCTTAAGAGCGGACAAAGCCAGACCGCAAATTGCCCAACTGTCAGAATTGGGTTTAGTCGAACTGACCCGCAAACGCCAAGGTCAAAATATTTACGAACTCTTTGGGCGCACCTGTCCTACATGCGGCGGCTTAGGACATGTCGTACACCTGCCAGGAGAATCGGAAGAACGAGAAGTATCAATGCCATCAGCAGCACGAGAACCCGAGTGGTCAGCCCCACAGCCAGCGCGGGACTCATACCGCGTCATGCCTAACCCTCGGTCAGTAGAACCCCGCGAAAGCAGTACTAGTAGTAGTAGTTGGGGATTGGAAGCAGAAAGTTTTAGTAACGATTTCGATAGCGATCGCCAAGACTTAATGCCGATCAACCATCCTAATTATCAAGAAATTGGCGACGCGGGAAATAATCGGCGGCGGCGGCGGCGGCGCATCGGCGAGGGGGGCTATAAAGAAGAAAATCCACGGGCAGCGACTAATTCGCTTACCCTGCTCAACGACCGAGATACAGAACCAGATGTAGAATCGGAAGGGGCAATTGCCACTGAAGTTTCCTATGGCGATCGCCGCGATGCTGCAGGCGGAACGCTAAGTCGCGACCATCGTGGCTGGGTAGAAAAACCAGAGCGGTCTAAACCCATAAAGCCGGAACCCGTCAAACTCGCGATCGATCCACCAGAAACAATTGTGGTGGAAATGACACCCGAGGAACAGGAAATTTACGCCGTCATGGGCGTATCGCCCCTAGTACGCTTAGACAGGGAAGTGAAAAATCCCAAATCTGCGATCGTGCAAGTCGTTTTGCCCGGGCAAGCACCTCCTTTGCCTCAAAGTGAAAATGGCACAACGTCCGATTCAGAAGTATCTACCATTAACACTGACAGCGTGGCTGCTGCCGATCCTCCGGTTATAGCTGCAATTTCTGAAAACACTGAATCGGAACTACCAGCGCTAGAAGACAGCGAAACCGATCGCAAAACTCCAGTCCGTCGCCGTCGCCGTCGTTCTTCGGCAGATGGTGACGAGTAGATTCTGTGTAAAGATCTCTCCAACCCCTCTTAAAAAGGGGGCTTGTGTATAGTGTAGGGTGGGCGATGCCCACCTACTTTTTTTGATTGACTATTATGCCTGAGTCATCGTCCATTCAAAAGCTGAAATCTAAAGTTCAAAAATCTAAAATTCAAAATGGCATTACCCAGGACTTTGACTCAGGGTTAAGCGATCGATACTCTATCCTCATAGCTGGAGTGGATGAAGTAGGCAGAGGTGCTTTATTTGGTCCAGTGGTAGCAGCGGCAGTAGTTTTACCTCCATCAGCCTTGAAGGAATTAGTAGCAGCCCAGATTAGAGATAGCAAAAAACTATCGCGCGATCGCCGTTTGAAATTAGCAGCCCATATTTGTCAGGTAGCACTTGATTGGCGGATTGGTTTTGCTACCTCTGCCGAAATCGATCGCATTAATATCTTGCAAGCATCGTTACTAGCCATGAAACGGGCAGTCCTGAAACTAAAAATTCAGCCCGAACTATGCTTAGTCGATGGCAGACAACCCATTAAAGATTTATTGATCCCGCAACAGGCGATCGTGAAAGGAGACGAGCAATCTTTGGCGATCGCTTCTGCTAGTATCGTCGCTAAAGTGTGGCGCGATGCCCTAATTACTCGCCTTGCAGTCAAATATCCCCAGTACGATTTAGTCACAAATAAAGGATACGGCACTCAGCGACACATCGAGGGATTGCAACAACACGGTCCCTGTCGCTTGCATCGGCTGACTTTTCGTCCCTGCCAACTGAAGAAAGTCGGGAGTCGGGAGCAGGGGAACAGAGGAGCAGAGGAGCAATTCACGCATTAGTTCCGAATTCCGAATTCCGAATTCCGAATTCTCCCCACGCACCACTCGCTTTAAGCCTCGCTTACTGGTAACTGGTAACTGGTGACTGGTAACTGATTCTGATTGTCGTTGACCCAGCTGCGATAGTCGGTTAAAAGTTGATGTAGCAATCGTTGCTTAATCGTCACCAACACGCTTTTGAGTAAGCCATTGCCAGTAGTCTCTACGATTGGTTGGGGTGTCATATTCAAAGGAAAGGGCAGTTCAACCTTTACCTCTAAATCTGCCTTACCTTTCAGTAGGGTAATATTCTGATGTTGATATGGAGATAAATGACCTTGAAGATTTAATTCAAAACGTTGGTTGATGTAATCTAATCCTAAAATTTCACAAGCAACCGATCGCAAATTCACCGTACCGTTCGGTTCCGTCCACACTTTCAAGTCTGCGGTTGGTTGAATGTTCAGGGTCATAAATGAGAGCGGACGGATCTTCAACCGAAAGCTTTCACAATCTAACTGCTCGATCCGGCTGGGGTCTACCAGAGCTTTTACCAAACGTTGGGGTTGACGCAGGTAGTGTTGGATCGGTACGGGTTGTTCTGGGACAACAATTTCTACAGACTGAGAGGCGGTGAACCGAGTATACATGGGTTGCAATGTTGCCTATAGAGAGAATTTATAGTTTCTTTAAGCCCATGAGTTCATCCTACTGGAATTCAGTCCAAAAGATGAACGAATCATGAAGGTAATCTTTACACTTGTTAATGATTATAAAGTACTATGAAGTTCTTTGCTCAAATCAGTTGTCAGTTATCAGTGGTGCGTGGTCACTGGTCACTGGTCACTGGTCACTGGTCACTGATAGCTGCTCCCTTACTCCCTGCTATATTGAGTTATGACTTTTAGCGGCGCTAGCAGGCGAACATGACCGTATCGATCGCCCATTTGGGACCCAGTGGCACTTATTCCGAACAAGCTGCGATCGCCTATCGCGATCGATTGCAACAGGAAGGACAAGAGACAGTCTTGCATCCCTACCCCAGCATTCCTCAAACTCTCAAGGCTGTGGCGCAAGGAGAAGCACAGATTGCTGTCGTACCAGTCGAGAATTCGATTGAGGGCAGTGTTGCCGTCACTTTAGATATGATGTGGCTGTTGGATACTCTACAAATTCAACTAGCTTTAGTCTTGCCAATTGCCCATGTTTTGCTTTCCCACGCTCAAAGTCTGGATACGCTGCAAGTCGTCTATTCTCATCCTCAAGCACTGGCACAGTGTCAGTTGTGGTTCACGCAATTTTTGCCACATGTCCAATTGATTCCGACAAATTCTACAACTGAGGCATTACAGCACTTAGAGCGGGAGAAAACTGCGGGGGCAATATCTTCTCTACGGGCAGCAAAACTTTATAACTTACCCGTGTTAGCTAGTGGTATCTCTGACTATCCCGATAATTGCACGCGGTTTTGGGTACTCAGTCGTCAGTCCTCAACCGTAGGCAGTCACACGTCTCTAGCTTTTAGTTTACCCGCCAACGTTCCAGGTGCATTGGTGAAACCGCTTCAGGTATTTGCCCAAAGAAATATCAATCTCAGCCGGATTGAGTCTCGTCCGACTAAGCGATCGCTAGGAGAATATCTCTATTTTATTGACTTGGAAGGTGACTCTCATAACAGTGCTGTGGAGTCAGCTTTAACAGAATTAACGGCACATACAGAAATCTTAAAGAATTTTGGCAGCTACAAAGTCGTGCTGCTCAACCAAAACAACTAGGCAGGATGAATAGAGAATAGCAATTTTTCACAAGTATGGCGATCGCTTTCATATTTGTGGCGATCGTATTGCAATACTTAGAAACATTAGCACTAGCGATCCACTGATATGAGATCCTAAAAAATAGAAAACGCGATTAATAATGATTTAAGAAAATGGCACAACAGCAATCGACCGTTGTTATTACAGGAACTTCTTCGGGTGTTGGTTTGTATGCAGCAAAAGCCTTCGCTAAACGAGGTTGGTATGTCGTTATGGGATGTCGGGATATACCCAAAACAAAAGCTGCGGCTCAGAGTGTCAGCATACCGGAAGATAGCTATACGGTCATCCATCTGGACTTAGCTAGTTTAGAGAGCGTGCGACAGTTTGTCAAAGACTTTCGGGCAACAGGCAGACGCCTAGATGCTCTGGTGTGCAATGCAGCAATCTATATGCCCTTACTCAAGGAGCCATTACGCAGCCCAGAAGGATATGAGTTAAACGTTGCCACCAATCACCTCGGTCATTTTCTCCTATGCAACCTCATGTTAGAGGATTTGAAGAATTCGCCAGCTACGGATAAAAGGCTCGTCATTTTGGGAACCGTAACCCACAATCCAGACGAACTGGGTGGGAAGATTCCACCGCGTCCAGATTTAGGGAATTTAGATGGTTTTGCAGCTGGATTTAAAGCACCAATTTCGATGATTGACGGCAAGAAATTTGAACCCGTCAAAGCTTACAAAGATAGTAAAGTGTGTAACGTGTTGACAATGCGGGAACTACACCGTCGCTATCATGACTCTACAGGAATTACTTTTACGTCTCTTTATCCTGGTTGTGTTGCCGATACACCACTGTTCCGCAACCACTATCCGCTGTTTCAAAAACTCTTCCCATTGTTTCAAAAACACATCACGGGAGGATATGTATCTCAGGAGTTGGCTGGCGAACGGGTAGCTGCTGTAGTTATCGATCCTGAGTACAAGCAATCTGGTGCTTATTGGAGTTGGGGAAATCGTCAGAAGAAAGAGGGCAAGTCATTCGTACAAAAAGTTTCGCCCCAAGCCCGCGATGATGAAAAGGCAAGAAAAATGTGGGATTTGAGCGAGAAACTAGTAGGAATTGGGGTTCCGGTGTAGGCTATAGCTTTCTAAAATTGAGCTAAATTTTAAATGCGATCGCCTGTCTTTTTTAGGATGGGCGATCGCATTTGCCACTAAACGAAGCATTAAAAGTGGCAGCTTTACGCTACAAGCTAATAAAGTAGCGATTACAGGTTTAGATTAGGATGAGGGGTATTGAAGATTTAATATGTCAACCACCATCCAAGAAATTTATACTCAAGTTATTCGCACTTTGTCACCAGCAGAGCGGTTACGCTTGGCAACACTGATTTTAAACGATCTCGTACAACACGATGCCGAGCTTGTTGACCAAAGCGATACATGGATAGAGCAAGATCGACTTGATTTAGTGGCTTTTTCCATGCAGTATGCTGAAACGAGCTATCCTGAAAGCGAGGAGTTAGCCTAGTGACATTCGATCCAGGTGATGTTGTCACTGTTGATTTTCCTGGTGTCACAGGTGTTAAACGTCGCCCTGCTGTCGTTTTGTCTTCAGCAACGTATCATGCAAATCGTCCTGATATAATAATTGGGCTGATTACAACACAAACGACTGGGATAGGTGTAACCGATTATGTACTTCAGGATTGGCAAGTAGCAGGTTTACGGGTTGCATCTATTTTTCGGAGTTTCATTGTGACGTTGCCTTCCTCTGCTAACTTAGTTTGTATCAGGCATTTATCACAGCGCGACTGGCAAGGCGTTCGAGCTTGTGTAAATATAGCTCTTGCAGAATTAGACAATTCAAATCTCTCGTCAGAGTCATAACCGTGAGTTTTGTTGTTACGGTCGCCTAAACTCAAAATTAAAGAAATTTAGAATATGCGATCGCTTTACCCAATATTTTGATTCAGTCTAATCCAGTAAATATAAGTTTTTTTGTTTGGTAAGAATAGTGCTTAAGACGGATCGCGTCTTGTACTTGTTCGAGCAGCTTTTTCGGACGCTGTTCCATAGGATGTTATACAGAAAAATTCCGTTTAAGACTCGCGATCGGGATGTTATACAGAAAAATTCTGTGTCACACCAAGAGATATACGGAAAAATTCTAGATAATCCTCTCGTGAAGGGTAGTTATACGGAAGAATTCGGTATAATCCTCGAATAGGGATGTAAAAAAGAAATTGTCCATATATTCAAACAAAAAGTAGCTGTAATGCTTGATATATCTCGATCTAGAAAAAGATTATATGGAAACTTTCCGTATAATCAATAGTTATGCGGCTTCGTTTCTGGGTTAGGGCGTAGCCGAAACTTGTCTGCGGGGTAGCTAAAATCAAGTGCTGCTAAGTTGATTACCGCAGCCTCAAACCCCATCGCTCATAATTCTGCTGTTATGCGGCGTGGAGATCGGATGCGAAATATCTGGGCGTTTGCTTGGGGAGCTTTAGTTGGGGTTCTTGGTGGACTCATTGGTTTGGGCGGTGCTGAATTTCGCCTTCCTGTTCTAGTAAGCATTTTCAACTACCGAACCCTACAAGCAATTATTATCAATCTCATTGTTAGCCTGGTCACAGTGACATTTTCATTTATATTTCGGAGCGGTGTTGTCGGTCTGGAAAATGTTGCTACAAACTGGGAAGTCATCATCAATATTTTGGCAGGCTCCCTGATCGGCTCGTATGTCGGCGTTCATTATGCAACTCGAATCAATGAGCGAGTACTAAATCGAGTGGTCGTAGTTTTTCTAACTTTTCTCAGCATTGTACTGATAGGGCATAATCTCATCTTTAGTCTAGGCAGTTTTCAACTGCCGAGCCTTGTGAAAATCAGCGTTGGATTCTTGGCGGGAATCATCATTGGTATCTTCAGTAGTATGTTGGGTGTGGCAGGTGGTGAATTAATCATCCCAACAATCATTTTGTTGTTTGCAGTAGATATTAAGTTGGCAGGAAGTTTAAGCCTTGCGATCAGCATTCCAACAATTGTGATGGGTCTATTCAAATACAGAAGCCAGCAAAGACTGAAGGAGGTTAAATCAGAGCAAGGTTTTATCGGGTCAATGGCATTCGGCTCAATTCTGGGTGCGTTTATCGGTAGTAGTCTTTTAAGGTATGTATCCAGTTCTTTGTTGTACTTAATCTTGGGTTTAATTTTGTTGTTGTCGGCGCTGAAGTTAGCGAAGCACAAGACAGCCGCATAACAACCCCCTTGGAGCAGACGGTCGAAAACTGTCGGTGCTGAGTTTGAGGTTACTTACCGCTGCTGAAGGGGAACGTTAAATCACTGAATTATCGATGAGAAAATGACGAAAGATTATCTATGAAATACGATCGCACCCCCAGTTTTAAAACAGAATGCGATCGCACTTATTATGAATAAGAAAAATACAGTTGAGCGACTTCACTAACTTCTGATGCGCTACACTTGATGTATCTTCAGGAGTGGTAACTTGTCAACGCAGAAATAGTTAGAAATTACAGTATTCCTTTGTCAGGTGCTTTCTAATTTCTACCAGCCAATTCAAGTTTTTCGTTACGATCGAAAGTTAAAAACGCTTTACATCCAGGCTGGAAGGACTGATGAAATTACGCTGATAATATAAGAGGATGGAAACTGGAATTTTGTACCATGATGCCAGACTTATACCAAACGACAAATGCTGAACTAAAGCAATATATTTCTGTACAATGAAGATGAAGCATTTCGAGCTGCTTTGGAAGTTTTAATGAGCCGTCGTAACCCTGCAAATCTTCAGCCTTATCCCTTTGACCTGCCCGATCCTGAAGCTGAAGTCACGGCTATTTTAATAGAGAAATTGAAACAGGCTGAGTAGAACAGTAATATAGTGCGATCGCCTCTCCTCACAAAAACAAGCGATCGCGCCATGCAATACAAGTTGCGTCGCTGACTGTAGCGATCGAAGATAAATATTTAGGTAGTGCGATCGCACCTCATGGCTCGATAGGATGTTATTGGAACCTATTGCCTGTTTTGATGTCAATGACCGAGCAACGCGATCGCGAATTGCCCTCGTCCGACCGAATCACACATGAGACAGTTAAAGAGTCTCAGAGTGACGGGATTCATGCTGTCTGGAACCAAACAACAGCAAAGATAATGCAACTTCTGCCTGTAGATCGAGCAGCACAAACGATAGTCAACTGGTTCAGCGTCAGCGATGAACGAGTAGCGGAGATTTTAGCAACGGTACGCGCCGAACTACCCACGACAGAAGCTTTACTCATTGGCAAACCCCAGGCGGGAAAAAGTTCGATCGTGCGCGGCTTAACCGGAGTTTCAGCCGAAATTGTCGGACAAGGATTTCGCCCTCATACGCAACATACCCAACGCTATGCCTATCCGACTAACGATCTGCCGCTACTCATTTTTACCGATACAGTGGGATTGGGAGATGTAAATCGAGAGACGCAAGCGATCGCCCAAGAACTGATTGGCGATCTGCAACAAGCTAGCCATTGCGCTAGAGTCTTGATTCTCACGGTAAAAATTAACGATTTTGCTACCGATAGCTTAAAACAAATTGCACAAACGTTGCGCCAGAAATATCCAGATATACCCTGCTTGCTAGCTGTCAGTTGCTTGCATGAAGTTTATCCTACAGGGACAGCGGATCACCCAGACTATCCACCTCAATTTGATGTCGTGACTCGCGCCTTTAGTGCCATTCAACAGAACTTTAGCGGCTTATACGATCGCGCCGTTCTTATCGACTTTACCTTAGAAGAAGATGACTATAACCCAGTGTTTTATGGTTTAGAAGCCTTGAGAGATACGTTAGCCGATTTGCTCCCAGAAGCCGAAGCCAGGGCAATCTATCAGTTATTGGATGAAAAAACAGGTCAGCAACTTGGCAACCTCTATCGGGACGTGGGACGGCGCTACATGCTTGCCTTTGCGATCGCCGCCGCTACTCTAGCAGCCGTACCTTTACCCTTTGCTACCATGCCCGTACTCACAGCCGTACAGGTGTCGATGGTCAGTCTCTTAGGGAAATTATACGGACAGACATTAACCCCGTCGCAAGCAGGGGGCGTAGTCAGCGCGATCGCAGGGGGTTTCTTGGCACAGGCAATCGGGCGAGAATTGATTAAATTCATTCCTGGCTTTGGTAGCGTCATCGCTGCTTCCTGGGCTGCTGCATATACATGGGCGCTAGGAGAGGGGGCTTGTGTCTACTTTGGTGACTTGATGGGAGGTAAAAAGCCCGATCCGCAGCAAATTCAAGCCGTGATGCGATCGGCGTTTCAATCAGCACAAGAACGATTTAAAGGAATTAAACGTTAAGAAACCAAAAATATTGCTAATTCTTCAGTAGAGCGGATGTTTGATGTACCGGTTCGGTGCAGCATAGATAGTATTATGCAATGCAGTAGTCTTTGAGGCAGAAGAGGATGGTATCTACTTTAAATGAAGCCCTAGAATTTATCGCAAATTACGTGCCACCGAAATCTCCCGATGGTCGTGTTGCTTATCCAATATTGGAAGACGGTCTGAGTTACGCAGAAATTAGGCAAAAGCTGAAAGATTTACCCTTTGACTTACCCACAGAAGTTTACGAATTATATCAATGGAGTGATGGCGGCTTTTTGGGCAACTTACCATATCCAAATCGAAGCGATCGCAGCGAATACGCTAAAATTGACAAATTTATCTCTTTAGGGAGAGCTGTATCCCTGGCGAAAGAGTGGGGGAACGGTGCTTTTCCTCTATTTGAATACGAAGATGGAGATATTTGTTTTACTGTTGGTTCTCAAGTCAAGCAAAGAGTTGCGCCTATCTTTTGTCGCCATAAATCTTCAGTTGCAGAGCAACCGAAATACGATAGCTTGACGACTATGATGGTGAAGCTGGTAGAAGGAATCCAATCGGAAACGAGTAGGAGATAAGCAAACTAATTTACTCTCTATCAATTGGAGTTTGAGCAGGTTTTACATTGTTGCAAAACTCCTATTAAGTTTTATTTTTAACTTAAAAAATCTACTGTAATATGAATTGCAACGCAGATAAAGATAGGTTTTTACGAAAAATATCCACTTAGCGAGCTTCTTTGCGTCTTTGCGTCTAACGCTGCGCTTCGCCTACGGCTGATGCGTGACATAAAACTGGATCTTCACTGAGTTTGAAAAATATTTTGTACCATTTTCTTATCCGTACTTGCCGCAGCGCGATCGAGTGCGATAACTTCACTAGCATCCAATCGCCAACCCAAAGCCCCCAAATTCTCCTTTGCCTGCGCTACTGTTTTCGCTCCAGGAATGGGAATAGTGCCTTTACACATACACCAATTAATTGCAACTTGAGACATAGTTTTATTTCTCGAACTTGCGATCTCTTGCAAGCATCCTAACAACGGACGCACTCCTGGTAATAGCTGCCGAAATAATAAACCGCGAATTCCTTTGGGAAATGAACTTTTCTCAGTATACTTTCCAGTCAAGATTCCCAACGCTAAAGGACTATAGGCAATTAATTTGATCCCCAATTCATCGCATACATCTTTAATACCTAATTCGGTAACGGGATAGGTAGATAGCAACGAATACTGAACTTGTAGTGTTGCGATCGCAACGCCGCGATCGCGCAACTTTTTATAGACTTGTTTCAGCCGTTGGGAACCATAATTTGATAAACCAACTCCCCTGACTAAACCTTGTTCGTACAAATCGGCAAGACCATCCAACAGCGCCCACTCCTGCCAAGGGGCATAATTAGCTGTAGACCAATGCATTTGCACCAAATCGACATTTCTACCCAAACGTTCAGCAGAAGCTTTACCAGCCTTAACCATCGATTGACGGGTCAATCTCCAGGGATAAGCAGCTAGTTTAGTGGCAATACAAATATTTTCTTTCCCAGTCCCCTGATATTCTCTCGCAAATCGCCCCAACAGCATTTCGCTGCGTCCGTTTAAGCGCCCAGTACCATAAGAATCACCTGTATCGAATAAAGTCACGCCATTGCTGACACAGAGATCGAATACTGCTTGTAACTGGTCGTCCATGCTTTCATCGTAGCCCCAGAGCAAGCGATTACCCCATGCCCACGTACCGCAGCCCATTTCTGGAAGGTAAAGTTGACGAGTTTGCATACTTTTCTACCCTCGTTTTAGATCCCCCTAAATCCCCCTTAAAAAGGGGGACTTTGAAATGCTGATTCTCTTCATAAAAAGGAGGACTTTGAAATGCTGATTCTCTTCATAAAAAGGAGGACTTTGAAATGCTTGTTCTTCCTTTTTCAAGGGAGGCTTTGAAATGTTTGTTCCCCCCTTTTTAAGGGGGGCTAGAGGGGATCTTCTTACTTCGCGATCGCCTCTTGCAATCGTTTTTTATCTAAATCTTTCTGATGCAAAATCAGCCACGATTCAACGAGATCGGGACCGTGTAAGTCACCAGTGAGGGCAGCACGGAGCGATCGCATCACCAAGCCTTTTTTGACGTTTTGCTCCTTCATCACCTGTTTAATAATCTCCTGGGTGCTGTCTGCGCTTAATTCAGCCCTGCCATCCAGAGCAGTGATAATTCCTTGAACCACATTATCAGCCCCCGCTTGCTTGAGTTGTTCGGTTGCTTCGGCGCTGAATTCTACAGATTTGACAAAGAATAACCGACACATATCCACAGCATCCGGTAGCCGCGTCAAACTCGCACCAACTAAGGCTGTAATTTTTTCCAACCAAGCGCGATCGCTTACCGGATCGAATTCGTATCCTGCCTCTTGCCAATAGGGTATCAGCAGATCGGTTAACTTATCTACGGGCATACTGTGCAGGTATTGACTGTTAATCCAATCTAGTTTTGCCCAGTCAAATTTTGCCCCAGCTTTATTCACGCGATCGAAACTAAAGAGCTTTGCAGCTTCTTCTAAGGTAAATATTTCTTGGGTAGAATCCGGTGGCGACCATCCTAATAATGTCATGTAATTGACGATCGCCTCTGCGACAAAACCCATTTTCTTAAAGTCAGAAATGGATGTCACCCCATCTCGCTTAGAAAGTTTCTGCCCTGTCATATTCAAAATTAAGGGCGTATGGGCAAATTCTGGCACGCTTGCGTTAAAAGCTTCGTAAAGTAGAATTTGCTTGGCTGTATTGGCGATGTGGTCTTCACCACGAATCACATGGGTAATGTTCATATCCATGTCATCCACGACAACGGCAAAGTTATATAAGGGCTGACCGATGTTACCATCCTCCGAGCGACGTGCAATAACCATATCGCCGCCCAAGTCAGTTCCTCGCCAGCGCATCTCTCCCCGTACCAAATCGTTCCAGACAATTTCGCGATCGTCGTCAATCTTAAATCGAATCACAGGATGACGACCTTCAGCCGTAAAAGCTGCTTCTTGTTCTGGGGTTAAATTTCGGTGGCGGTTATCGTAGCGGGGTGCTTCGTTTCTGGCTTTTTGCGCTGCCCGCATTTCTTCCAATTCTGCCTCGGTGGTATAACAGCGATATGCTAAGCCTTTATCGAGCAAGTCTTGTACTCGTTGCTTGTAGATATCTAGGCGATCTGATTGAAATATGGGACCTTCATCCCAGTGCATACCGAGCCAGTTTAAACCGTCGAGAATATTTTGAGTATATTCAGGGCGCGATCGCTCCGTATCCGTGTCCTCAACCCGTAAAATAAACTGTCCCCCATGATGGCGGGCAAACAGCCAATTAAATACTGCGGTTCTTGCTGTACCGATGTGTAAGTTACCAGTAGGACTGGGAGCAATACGAACGCGAATCATAGATCCAGGTGATTTAGGTTAAACCAATGTAGAGGCGTTACATTGAACGTCTCTACATCAATACATTTTAACGGGACTGACGGGGCTCGAACCCGCAACTTCCGCCGTGACAGGGCGGTGCTCTAACCAATTGAACTACAGTCCCTTAGTCGGACGATTTATCATCATGCCATGTCTATTCTAGCTTGTCAAGCACTGTAGTGAATTTTTTTCAGAGGGAGCGATCGCTTCAAGTACTTGTTTCACGATCTTAGGATGTAATACCCTGCCAGCATGGAAAGGAATTACAACCCTGGTATCTTCTTTAAAATAAATTCTGTGACTTCCTCTTGTCCTAAGCAAGATGAATCCAGCATCAAACAATAATTTTTCTGCTTCTTAGGCAGTCAATCGCGGTAACCTAGGCAACTTGTACCTCTAATGTCATTGTCGATATCTCTTTATTGAAAACATCCCGTTTTTCCTCGTCTGAGAGTGTTTCTAGGTAGAGTTCAACTGCTTCTTGAATATTTGCTTTTACTTCTTCCAATGAATCACCTTGAGTTTGGCAACCCTCTAAACCAGGAGAATAAGCATAGTAGCCATGCTCATCTTTTTCAATTACGATACTAACTTTGTAATGCATAACTACATTTCTTAATTAAATTTGTCTTCAGTCCGCAAAGGCGAACTTTGCCTGTGTATTTCCGCGAATTCTATTCGCCTATATTTTGTAATTGTACTATGTTTACATTAACTATTCATCTGCTGAACAATCTTCATTGTCTCTACGCTTACCGTACAGACTCTTGACAGTAAATCGATGACTTGGGCTTTATAATCTGCAAAGCGATAGGTATTGAATTTTTCGGCGATTGTTGGATCTTTAGGTTTCTTTTCTTTATATTGATCTAATATCCATTCTATGGCGGAACGGTTGCCTAAAAGATATTCCCAAGCAATTTTAGGTACGCCTTCTAAAGTTGTGTTTTCGTCTAAAATGATGCTTCCTTTAGTTTTGTCTACTTTCAATTTTGGTTTAGGTGTACGTGTATTATCTCCGCAGGGTATATCAATTTGTTTTAGAGGATAAGATTCGACGGTTTCATAATTGATATGTAAATCCATCAACTGTTTACCCCAGTTCACCCATTTATGAAAGTCTTCATAGAAGGGTAAGCGCGGAAATTCTCGTTTTAGGTTGAGTTCGTATTTTTTTCGATATTCGGGATTGTGTAATACAGCGTAGGTATAGTGAAAAATATCGAGTTTGGTAATTGCAGAGTCGTTGTAATGGTTTTGGAATTGTTCTAATCCCCAGTTGGTAATGTTGTCAATGCGGTTTCCTTCTTTGTCGTAGCGGTAGAGAGGAATACATTGAGAATCACCTGTTAGATGTAAATCAATTATTGTATTGCTAGCTAAACAGTGAAATGATTTGGTATTTCCGATTGCTGAAACAGCTATATATTTATTATCGGGATCATTTTTATTAAAAAGATCGAGCCATTGATAAGTCATTCCATTAAAATGCTTATCAAAGTAAAGACTCATTTTAACAAACGGTCTATATATGCTTCGCTTTATACTTTGAGTATCAAAGCTCTTACTTATACGTCGCTCTAAATATTTCGTAAGTTCTCTATCCCACTTAATATCTAATCTATCTTCGTTGAAGCCAGCAAGTTTATTTTTGTATACCTCTATAAAATAGTTCATCTTTTCAGTTAGCGTTTGAGATGAAAAGTCATATACCCATTCATCACGCTGAGTTTTTATACCTGATGAAAAGACTTGAAACACTGCTTGTTGAGCTTTTCCAGTTTTTACATCTTTATCAACTAAAGGTATTAAATTATCAAAATCATTCTCGACCTGGTTAATCCAGTTATGTTTTTTGTCTGGTGTAATATGCTCAAAATCAAGTTGAATAAATTTATTCGTAGATAAAAAATGTAACTTAGCTTCGGCTGTATCAAATTCTGAACAGCGACTATAAAAGATTTTACAGGAATTTAGAGACGCGCTATAGCGCGTCTCTAAATTTTTTTTCACCATAAAGCATATAGCAACACCTGTTTGAATTCCAAAAACATTATGTGTAGTACCTGAGAGTTTGGGATTCTTTCTTACATCCCCACCTAAATCAATGAGATAAATTTCGCTAAACTCATCAGCAACTATTTTTCTAAATCCATCAAAAGTTCTACCATTGATAAAAGACGAATTTGTAATAAATGATACAACGCCATTCTTACCTAAACGATCCGATGCCCAACGTAAAAATCGAGTATACATATCATATACAACGATTCTGTTCTGAGCTTTGCTCTCTCTAATATATGTATCTTTAATTCTTTTGTCTATCGCTGTGTACGTGCGATTAGCATTATTCTCATTAAAATTCCCTTGTTTAGCATTATATGGAGGATTACCAATAATTACGGAAATGGTTTTGTCATTCTGGCGCTTAATCCTCGCAGTATTTTCCACAGATAGTGCAAACATATCTAGTTGCTTTTCATGAAAACTGGTATGTTCAAGCGTATCGACAAAACAAATATTGTCGAACTCTTGATACTCACCCATTTTTTGTTTATAGGTAAACTCAATATTCAAATTTGCAATGTAATACGGCAGAATCGCCAACTCATGGCAGTGAATTTCATTCTTATATTTATACTCAAGCTTATTTTTAGGTAAATACTCAATTAACTCAGTAATAAAAGTTCCCGTACCTGTAGCCGGATCTAAAATTTCCACATCTTTATCAGCTAAAATCTTACCAAAATGTTTATGGGTTAAATAATCTACACTTTCAATCATGAACCGAACGATTTCATTCGGCGTGTAGACAATTCCTAACCTGTCAGCCGCCTTCGGATTATATGCTTTGTAAAAATTCTCGTAAACGGCTTTTAAAAACTTCTGCTTCTCATGATGGTTGTAAATATTCGCCGCAGTTCTTCTAATCACTCCATAATAACGCTCAATTGTACCGAGCAAGTTTTTCTTCGTACCACCTGTAAAGAAGGTATCGATAACTCGCTGTAATTCCCGTGCAATATTATTTTCTCTATGAAACTGCGATTCATTAAATATATTAATAAAAATATCTTCGGTCAAAATATGCTGAATCATCATTTCCCGCACATCTAACAACGTGACTTCAGGATTGATTGATTTTTTGCAAATCTCCCAAAAGTTGTTTCTACACTCTCTAAATGCTGCATTACTTTCATTTTGCCGCTCAATTGTATCTCGTAGCGCATCTAGAATTTTTGGTAAATCTTGTTTAAAAGCTCCAATTGCAGTCCGAAAATCTTTGACTTCGGGACGAACGTAATTAATAAAGGTGGAAATAACTTTATCTAACGCATCCCCATCGCGCATAGGAACGCGCAAAATTTCATTGCTACTCTGAATTAAAACTGCTGTCTGGGAATCTTCAAATAGAATGTTGCTGTCAGGATAGCCTTTCTTCAGCTTTTTATCGATTTCTTCGTCTAGATTATCAAATTGATCTTTACTTTCCCAATACCCCTAGTCTAAGCGCAAAGCGTCTTTTACTGTACCGTCAGGATAGACAAGTTTACCATTTCTAGTTTTGTAGTCTAATTCGGGAATTAGGTAAAATTCTCTCGGTTTGCAATATTCGTTCAGTAAGTTTTGAAAAGCCACCCGAATAGAAGTTTCTTTGCGCGAACCACCGTATTGAATTACTTTATCTACTTCAGCATGATATTGACTAATTAGTAGCCTAGACATAATTCAATTTATGAATTTTTCATGTCCAAGCTAGCCTGATGAAGATGAGGTAAGCTTCAGAAGGTTTGCCGATTTTTGTTATAGAGGTAGACAATAAATATTGATGTGATAGTTCAATATCTCAGTAATAATGCGCTTGAAAATTTGATGGCATTAGACAAAAGTTTGAATTGACTTCAACTCAGTAATTTTAACTACGCAAAAATTCAGGATGCATAGCTATACACCCTATAGGTTGATGCACTATGTTGCTGTAATATTCTGGCGATCGCTCTCTACAACTCGTACTGTATCGATATAAGATCGTAGGATTGCGATCGCTCATTTTTACTAATGACTTAGCAATAGAACTTGTCAGGGTTTCATAACCCAAACTCTATTGTTATATGAGAGTTAAGTCAATCAATATTGAAACCCAAGTTTAGAATTTTTACTATAGAAATTAATCTATATTCAAGCAA
Source organism: Chroococcidiopsis cubana SAG 39.79 (assembly GCF_003991895.1). NCBI lineage: Bacteria > Bacillati > Cyanobacteriota > Cyanophyceae > Chroococcidiopsidales > Chroococcidiopsidaceae > Chroococcidiopsis > Chroococcidiopsis cubana. Next base: position 32,277 of record NZ_RSCK01000018.1, on the reverse strand, counting down.
GAAATAACCTATTTGTTAAGTTATAAAATTGTTTATTAAGTTGTGAAAAATGCTAATGACTTTTGCAACAATAAAGTCAACAATTGTTTTAGAGGAAACTAGTTTCGTCCTATCTCACCGGAGGATAAAATAATGAGCCTTGTTGCCCAAGTTATAGCTCAGTCTGATGAAGCAGATCGCTTTCTTAGCCGCACGGAATTAGATAAACTACAAGATTTTTTTAAAACTGGAGAGACGCGACTTAAAGTAGCGCAAATCCTATCGAAAAACGAGCAAAAAATTGTCCAAGAGGGTAGCCAAAGATTTTGGAAGGTGATACCAAATACTCCTAGCAACAGCGGCGATCCGAAAAAAACTGCCTTATGTCAAAGAGATCAAGCCTGGTATCTCCGACTTATTACATATGCCGTATTAGCTGGGAACATGAAACCCTTAGATGATATCGGCATAAATGGAATGCGGGAAATGTATGTATCCCTGGGTGTTCCTGTCAGTAACATTGGCAGTTGTATGCGCTCTTTAAAAGAGGTTGCTACAGGTTTAATGAGTCGCGAAGAAGCCGATCTTGTCAAACCTTATTTCGATTATTTAATCCGAGCCATGTATTAAGTTTTGGTGAGGTAATTGGAGTTTGCCCTTGTTAAGGTTTAGACAACTCAAAACATCAAACTTTCAGCACATAAATTCTGCAATTAAAAACGAAGCAATCAGCTGGAGAAAAAATTATGCAAGACACGATTACTTCTGTTATCAATCCTGCGGATCGACAAGGTAAATATCTCGATACACCTGAGTTGGAAAAGTTGAGAAAATATTTCCAAACAGGAGAGTTGCGCGTCAAAGCAGCTGCTACTATCAGTGAAAATGCCTCTAGTATTGTTAGCCAAGCGGTAGCAAATTCGCTCCTATATGGAGATATCACCTGTCCTGGGGGTAATATGTATCCCACTCGTCGCTATGCAGCCTGCATTCGCGATTTAACCCTATTCTTGCGTTATGCTACCTACGCTATGTTAGCTGACGATCCTTCCATTATTGAAGAGCGGGTTCTTTTTGGGTTGAAGGAAACTTTCAGTACTCTGGGTGTTCCGATTCAACCCACCGTGCAAGCAATTCAAGCATTAAAGGAAGTCACGACTCGTTTAGTTGGTGCGGAAGCTGGGCAAGAAGTTGGGACGCATTTAGACCACATTTGTAGTGGTTTAAGTCAGTGACTGGTAGCTAGTTACCAGGTCGTTTAGATCCCGCCAACCCCCCTTAACAAGGGGGGCTTTTAGTTACCCCCAACCCCCCTAATAAGGGGGTCGTTTAGATCCCGCCAACCCCCCTTAACAAGGGGGGCTTTTAGATCCTGTATCTTGCCACCAGTCACCAGCCATCGATAACTGATAACTTTGTAAAGACGTTACATGTAACGTCTTTACACTGATAACTGTTAACCCCCATACAACTTGCTAGATTTTTGTTTTTGGTAAGTAGTCTCGTAAAGATTCTGAGGCATGGGTGAGGGGTATTCTAATTTCGATTTTCCCTCACGACTAGAGCTTTCGTAAAAAGTCTTTTCTTCGTCATTGGGATAGTTGAATTGGTAAAGCACTTGTCGATGATTGGGCTGTAATTTTGTCCTTGTGGATGCAACTGAATTTGAAGAAGGTTCGTAAAGATAGTTCAAAGATTTTTGAGCAGATTCTTGGTAAGCAAAAGCTGGCTGAAGCTCAACTTGAGGAGATTCATAGAATGTATTCCAATTGGGTTGAGGCTGGTGGTTGAAGGCTCGCTGATATGCTAAATTTGCAGTTCTAATTTCCGAGAAAGCTGCTTTCCAAGATTGTAGAACGGGTTCAAAGTAGCCAGATGCCAATCCAAAATGCCAAAGGGAACCTTGAAGAGTGAAGAACGATAGGTAAAAGTAGGTATTTGCCAACCAAACGCGAGTTGTAGGTTCTAATTGGTTTGGGTCAAAGTAGTGCGGTAATAAGGACGATTTGAGGCTTAAGGGCGCACCATAAAACTCAACTGGGTAGGCGAGGGTATTAAATCCGCAAAAGTAAGAGCCAGCAAATCCTGTCAAAGCAAGACTAAATAGAGAGTAAGAAAGAATGGCGTTACCAGAGAAGAGAAAACGTCGTTTGACCCAATCCCACGGTTCGCTAATCATGTGCCATATTCCTGCCACAATTAACAGCGCACCAACATAAATGTGACCGCCAACAACATCTTCGAGATTGTTGACATCAAAAAGATGACCGATGCGGTCTATAATTATTCCAGGACTTAAAGTGGGTTCAGTAACGACGCGCACTTGTCCGATATTAGCATCGTAAAGTCCGCCAAAAAACATGGCTTTTGCTACTAACAACAAAGCCCCTATTCCTAAGAAAATCAAGTGATTTCCTAAAATAAAACTCAATTTTTTGGGGTCGTCCCAACTAAAATGATATTGCCGCGCTAGAGGATTTTTGGACTCTTCTAAGCTTGCCGGAACTTGCCAGCGGTGAAATAAAGTGCCTGCTGTAAAAACTGCGGCGGAAACAAGCAGTACAACTCCAAAAGCAAAAAAGGGATAAGTGTCAGTCACTTGACCGTCAGAAACCTGACTCCAACCTTGTGTAGCTAGTCGAGGTAAGAGAAATAACCCTTGTTCTGACATCGGACGGTCGGGAGAATATCGATTAATTTCTAACAGTATCAGCGCACCAATACTAAAGGATACGATCGCAGCATGGGCAATATGAGCAGTCAAAAATGTGCCTGATAAATTAGTTAGGCGCGCATTACCAGCCCACCAAGGATATTGGGCTTTGTGATCGCTTGCAGTTTCGATCATTATTTATTGTCCTCACTTTCAAATCGGTCTACTGAAAGTCGAGATAGCTTGTGAAAAAGCTTCTGTTACAAAACTTCAAATTAAGCGCTCAAAAATGAAAGAACGATCTTGACTTCCAAGCCAAATTCGGACGTGAAACAGCGCTGCAAAGATGGGGATTCCCTCTTTACCAATTTCGATCGCTTCAATGGAGAAAACTGTTACGATGAGCCTGCCAAGTCATGCAACAACAGTTTCAAGCAGATGCGATCGCAGTGAATGGAAATTTTAATTATTTTCATCTTTCATTATTTCGGAACTTGCAAACCATTCGCAATCACAAGAATTATTTCGTAATATTTATATATATCCTTTAATTTGCTTTTGCTAAGATTTATTAGCGATCGCGCAAAATGAAGACTAGATCGCGCGAAACGAACGCTCTTTATCGTTAAAGTAGAAACTCTAACTCCTTTCGTTCCTATGGTTGCTCTATCTCCTAGCTTGCAAGCTAGACTCTCAACACCTCTTAAAATCGGCTCGTTTGAAGTTAATAGTCGAGTCTTACAATCACCGCTATCGGGTGTAACTGACTTAGTGTTTCGCCGTTTGGTGCGCCGCTATGCTCCAGAGTCAATGATGTACACCGAAATGGTGAATGCTACAGGGCTGCACTATGTCAAAGAGCTGCCTAAAATTATGGAGGTAGAACCGCAGGAAAAACCGATTAGCATTCAATTATTTGACTGTCGCCCTGACTTTTTGGCAGAAGCAGCCATCAAAGCTGTTGAAGAGGGGGCAGATACAGTTGATATTAATATGGGTTGCCCGGTCAATAAAATTACCAAAAATGGTGGTGGTTCTTCACTGTTGCGACAACCAGAAGTTGCGGAAGCGATTGTCCGTTCTGTAGTGCAAGCCGTCGATGTACCAGTGACGGTAAAAACTCGCATTGGTTGGACGGATAAAGAAATAACCATCCTAGACTTTGCCAAGCGGATGGAAGATGCGGGGGCGCAAATGATTACCGTTCACGGGCGTACCCGCGCCCAAGGTTACAACGGTGCGGCAAAGTGGGAATGGATTGCACGGGTAAAGGAAGTGCTGTCGATTCCTGTAATTGGCAATGGCGATATTTTTTCGGTAGCAGCAGCAGTGAAGTGTTTGGAACAGACAGGTGCAGATGGGGTGATGTGTTCGCGAGGGACGCTTGGATATCCGTTTTTAGTTGGAGAAGTAGATTACTTTCTCAAGACAGGGCGAGAATTACCGTCTCCTACACCAGTCGAACTCTTGCAATGTGCTAGAGAACATCTTCAAGCGCTGTGGGAATACAAGGGCGATCGCGGTGTGCGTCAAGCCCGCAAACACATGACGTGGTATGCTAAAGGTTTTAACGGTGCAGCTGAATTACGGGGACAACTCAGCGTTATTGAATCTGTGAGTGAGGGGTTAGAACTACTCGATCGCGCGATCGAACAACTCGACCGTCAGTTATCAGTTGTCAGTTAACAGTGACTAGTGACTGGTGGCTAGTGGTAAGTGGGGTATGGGGTGTTGGGTGTTGGGTGTAGGTGTAGGGTATGGAGAGGGATTGTAAATTTCTTTCTCCCTCATCTGGGCGACTCTCCCTTGTCTCCCCCTTCTCCCTTGTCTCCCTTGTCCCTCCACTCCCAACTCCTATACGGGCAGGTTTAGAAACTCGCCCCTACCGACTCCCAATAAAACAAGGCAAGAGACAACTCGATCCCTTGCCAATTTGGATCGCGCCTAACTCTTGAGAGTTTGACGCTTAAAAAGTTTTGTCGATGAAATCTTTAGCTTTATCTTTAACATCTTCTTGAGCGTGCATTGTGGCTGCATCCTCTTGTTTTGCTTGTCCTTCCAACTTATCTTTGGGATCGCCTGTCAGCTCGCTCATCGCTTCTTGAACTTTGCCTTCAACGTTCTTAGCAACTGCTTCAACTCTTTTTTCGATGCTCATATCAATCTCCTACTAAAACTACTGGTAATGTCTGCTATAAGCAGGATGTAAAGTATTTATACGTATAGCTTGTGGGATGAACGAGAGATCTAACATCGCTCGTCAGTCAGATTTTCGAGGTGGCGATCGCCTATCTTAAGACCGATATCTGTGAGTCTTTAGAAAGATTTGAGTGTCAGTGCAAGAAAACAAAAAGCAGAACACTGAAGACTTACAGCTTTAAAATCGCCTTTTTCAACTATGTAATTACTATTACCAGGCTGTACCAGCATTGTTAATCGATGCACAATAGACCTCCTGCGTGAATACTTGAATTGTCATCCACACGCGAAGCGAAACATCTGGGAGATTCTTCACTACACTGCGTTGCGTACCCTTCGGGAAGGCTTCGCCAACAGAATGACATCCATGATTTTTTGATTCATGCAGGAGGTCTAATGTATAGCTAGAGACAGCAACAATATCACCTCTCGTTATAAGCCGTACAGCAAATTTTAGGTAATTAACTGTACTAATCGATAAAATTATTTTTTAACTCTAATAAGAACAACTAATAACTTGCCGATCGAAGTTAATCACTACTCGATTTCAACCCTCGCAAACATAAAGAAATTATAAATTTATGACTGTCAGCAACTAGGAATAGATAACTCTCTTCTTGTAAAACTATCTCAAAAACCGTTCTGCTGAAGCTACCGCTACTAAAGGGGTTCAGGATTAAATCTCTATGAAGATAATCGGATTTAGCATCCGACTTTTCCGTAATTAGTAGCTGATTTCTAGTCGAACAATCGTTTTTGCAGTCCGTGGAAGTTCCGTATTTCGTTAAATCGGCATTTTCACTGAATCGACTCGCAAATTTTTCTTAAAGTTCAGCTTGTTTTTAACTATTGCCCGTAAAAATACTGTGGTTCCAATAATGAATCTAATATATATTTTTTAAGGATTTTGAAAAACTTAAAAAAAACCTGAAAGTTTTTTGACAGTTGTTGAGTATTGACGCGATATAAGAGTGCGAAGATTTTATGTAAAACAGTCAATTTATTTGATAGCAGAAATAATAAATATAGCTGAATTCACTAGGCTATAAAACAACAAAAAAAGTCTGGTTGTAAAATTTCAATTTTAAAGGAGCGAGTTTATGTATTTAATGATGGTGTTAGTTGCCGCATTTGCTTATACCTTGGGTGGCATGTATATGAAACTTTCCAAGGGACTATCTGAACTCGTGCCTAGTTTGCTAGTTTATTTCTTTTTAATTGCCGGGGCTAGTATTGAAGCCATAGCCATGAACGACTCTAGTTTAGGAGTCACCTATCTTTTCGTGGTTGGGTTAGAATTTATTTTGGCATTTTTAGTTGGAGCTTTGCTTTTTCGCGAAAGCTATTCTCATGGCAACCTATTTGGTGTATCTTTGATTGTTGCCGGAATTATTCTTTTGAGTGCAGGAGAATGCTAAGCAGATGCTTCAGCGATCGCTTCATCTAAATTAAGTACCATAAAAAATTTTGACAGGGCAGTAAAATTAAACGTGTTTTCCCGATCGCCACTACAGCCACCAGTCAAAGCGCGATCGTACCTAAACAACTTCAATCAAACTTTTAAAAGAGATCTATGGGTCGTTCATTGTTGTTTCAAGACCTTAAACGTGCTATAAAAATCGGAATTTACGCCAAAAAAAATCATCTCTCCATCAGTCAGGGCATCGAACAGATAGCTCAGATGCAAGCCAGCGCTGCTCAATCCACGGTACGGGAAAGAGAAACCCAACTAACGGGAACGGCTTTGGGTAACGTAGCGATGCAGCTAGAGCGCTCTTACGTCTCGCCTCAGGGGGAGCGAGATGTCAAAATTGGGATTGTAGGCGCGGGATTAGCAGGTTTAGCTTGTGGCTACGAACTAAAACAGCAAGGCATCTCTGCCACAATTTACGAAGCGAGCGATCGCGTCGGCGGACGTTGCTATTCGCTGGGTAAAACATTCCCTGGAGCCGCGAAATTTCCTCACCAAGTCATCGAACGGGGTGGAGAACTGATCGACAGCCAAAACAAAACTATCCTGCGCTGGGCGCGACAACTTCAACTCACGCTGGAAGACGTGTCTCAACAGCCAGGAGAATTTGCTTGCTATTTCAACGGACAGCATTACACTGAATCGGCGATTTTAGAGGAGTATCAAGCGTTTCTAGCTGAAATAACACGAGATTTACAAGAAATATCCGCCATGCCAACTGTAGATTGCTTTACGTCGGCGGACGCACGGTTTGACAAAATCAATTTATTGGAATATCTAGAAAAACACCAAGTAGGAGATACAATTAAGGCTGCGATGAATGCAGCCTATATGGCAGAATATGGGCTGGAGTTGGAAGATCAAAGCTGTCTGAATTTTTTGTTGGTGGTACGAGACATTGAAACATCACAAGCTTCTCCCTTTCAAATTTTTAGTGACGAGCGTTATCACATCGTTGAGGGTAACGAGCAAATCGTCCGAGGATTAAGCCAAGAACTCCAAGGACAGATTGAGTTGGGGATGAGACTGGTGAGGGTACGCAAGAATTCAACAAACCGCATAGAAGTCACTTTCGACAACGGCGATCGCACGATTGATGTCGCATACGATGCCGTAGTGTTAGCAATTCCTTTTGCATTACTGCGTCAAGTCGAACTAGACGCAAACTTAGAACTACCAGATTGGAAGCAAGAAGCAATTCATAAACTCGATCAAGCAACTCACGCCAAAATGATGCTGGGTTTTAACGGTCGTCCTTGGGCAGATCGTGGCAGTAGCGGTGCATCGTACTCTAATTTGTCCCACCATCAAACCACTTGGGAAACAAACCCTACTGGAGCAAGTGGCGATCGCGCCATATTAGTAGACTTTTCTAGTGGTAGAAGGGGAGCGACGCTCGATCCCAATCGCGTGCAAACAGAAGCGCACCTATTTTTGAAAGATTTGGAAAAAGTTTATCCAGGGGCGATCGCCCAAGCAACACGCGATCGCGCTGGCGATTTACTCGTACATCTAGAAAACTGGACTGCTAACCCCCTCGCCCAAGGTAGCTACTCCTGTTACAAGCCAGGGCAATTTACCACGATCTGCGGTAACGAAGGCAAGCCAGTTGACAACCTGTTTTTTGCAGGGGAACACACAAATTCTTTCTATGAATGGCAAGGCTACATGGAAGGAGCAGCCCTATCTGGGATTAAAGCCGCTAGCGACATTTTGCAACATCTCAAGCTGACCATCTTGCGATGCTGAAAATTTCCATAGCTAAAGTTTGCTAGCTAAATTTTGCATAAACCAACAAACACTCTAACAGGCGGTGATACTACCGTTTTCGGGAAGAACAATTTTTTGTAAAGAAAGAGATTAGCCCTATGGAAAAGCGATTCGATTTTTACGGTCGGCATTTGCTGCTGAATTTTTCTGGTTGTGAAGCTGACATGGACGATCTAGAACAGATCGAACGCGATATGGTCAGAGCAGTTAGTGCAGTAGGAGCTACCATTGTGGCGCATCTCAAGCACAAATTTGAACCTTGCGGTGTTTCGGTTGTGTTAATGCTTTCCGAGTCTCACGCCAGCATTCACACATATCCAGAATACCGAGCTTGTTTCTTAGACATATTTACCTGTGGCGATTTAGATGTCGTACCCTTTGGTGAAGTATTAGAAACACTCTGGCGACCGAAATGGGTGTCCAAGCAATTGCACGAAAGATTCGATCCGGCGATCGTTCAAGCCTCGCAGTTGCCTTTAATGCTGAGAAAGTGAGGTAGAAATGGTAGTGACGCACAGCCGTGCGCCACTACCAAAATAGACATCAGGAATCCATCAAATATGAGCTTAGAATTTAGTAGCTGGCTGAGCGATCAGACAACCTCAGAGGAAATTCGCCTGTTGCGGCGAGTCGGAGGTATGGAGGCTAAATCGACTCAGTTTCAAGCGATGGAATTTGCCAAAACAGCAGCTTACGGTGACGTGCTGGTGTTGGATGATACGATTCAATCGGCTGAGGTCGATGAGTATCTGTATCATGAGGCGTTGGTACAGCCAGCAATGATGACTCATCCCAATCCGCAACGAGTGTTAATTATTGGTGGTGGGGAAGGTGCAACACCGCGAGAAGTTTTGAAGCATCCCAATGTCAAATCTTTGGTGATGGTGGATTTAGATCGGGAATTGGTGGAATTTTGCCAGCAAAAACTCCCTTCTTGGCATCAAGGTGCTTTTAGCGATCCGCGATTGGAATTGTTACATACTGATGGTCGCGCATATTTGGCGCAGCAAGAAGCTCAGTTTGATGTCATTATCCTCGATATTACTGATGCTTTAGAAGAGGGACCCGCGATCGCGCTTTATACCAAACAGTTTTATTCCCTTTGTCAGCAGCGACTCTCAGAGTCGGGGGTAATGGTAGTCCAAGGGTTTTCTCTTTCGCCTCTGAAGTGGACGGAACACGCTACAATTCGGCGGACTATTCATAGTGTTTTTCCTGTCGTCCGCAGCTATTCTATCTTTATTCCCTCTTTTGCTTGTACGTGGGGATTTATTATTGCAACTAATAATATTGACCCTGCTAATTTGAGTGGAAGTGCAATCGAGCAGAGGATAGGCGATCGCAATTTAGTAGATAAACTTAAAGCATACGATGCAGTGAGTCATGCAGGTATGTTTGGCTTACCAAAAGATTTGCGGCTTAAATTAGCACAGCCAGGAAATATTCTTGAGGATGGTAAACCTCTAGTTTTTGAGTAGAAAGAAATCGTTGGCTAACACTTTATGTTAGTAAGAATTTCATCACGATCGTAGATGAAAATATGTATAAATGTAGGAGTACCTGTAACGATTGCTACTCCGTTTTTCCAGAACTAACTGAGATATTTTTTATACTCGATTGGCAATCCGTGCAGAGATTTGCAGTAATTATTTTTTCTAACTAAAATTTAAGCAATTGTTCGTGCAAAGAAGGGTAAAATTAAGCTTTTCTATATGGCACTTAGCGCGATCGCCGATGCATAATAACTACTTAAACCTCCAACAGCAGCTACGCAGTACTAATTCTCGACTATTTTTTGCTTCAGGTTTTTGATTTTCGATTCAAACAAGGATTCATTTTAAAAAATCTCAAGTTTGACTACACGATCGAACATTTTCTTTACAAATTGCAATTATTAGTAGTGCGATCCGCTTTAGATGAAATAGCATTGGTTGAATCGAGCTTGACGACGTGTTTTTAATCGAATTTAATGAAGAGGCATCAGGTAGCTATTGAAGTTAAAATTTCCAAGTCAACAGCAAAAATTAAAAACCATGTACTTTTTTATTACTTTTTTCAGTTGATGCTAGAGGCTAGGGTTATGTTGCAATTTACTGGGAAGAGAAAATGAGTACTAGAAAAATATCGCTCTTGCAGTCAGTAGCAACCATTTTAGCCGTACAGTCTCGCTCATCTCGTCAGCAGCAAACTCAACCTCACTGCTCGCAAGTCGTGCAGAAGCGAGGTGAGATCGTTAAATTGCTTGCCAAATCCAGTCAACTATTGCTGCTAATGCCATCTTATGACGCTGCGTAAAAAGACATTAATCATTACTGGCATGACGCTATTCAGTCTATTTGTAGCGCTGTATAGCACTTCCAAAACAATTTTATTGGATGGGTTTATCCAAGTGGAAGAACAGGATGCCGATCGAAATGTCCGCCGCATCGTGCAAGCATACAATGATGAGCTGAACAAATTAAACATCATGAATGGCGACGAAGCAGAGTGGGACGGCACTTATACCGATATTGAAACTGGCAATCTTAAATATTTTCAAAACGCATTTAACTATGCTTCGCTCGTAAGATCGAATTTCGATCTAATTATGTATATCCGTCGCCGCGATCGACGCATAGTTTATAATGGCTTCATAACGCCTTATGCAAAACAGGCTTTACCAGTACCGAAAAGCCTACAAAAATACTTCCAACAACCAGAATTTCTACTACAACCAGATAATGAAGAGCGACAGCAAATGGGGCTGTTGCAGCTACCTGAAGGACTGATGTTGATTGCCGTGCGGCAAATTTTAACCAGTGAAGGCAAAGGTCCCAATCGCGGCATTCTCGTCATGGGACGCTATCTGGATGTCAAGCAGCTAGCAGCAAAAACTCACTTTGATATTGCCTTAGAGCGATTAGACCATCCGCCCATACCCTTAGACTTTCAAAGAGCAGAGCAAACTTTAATTAAAAACGAGCAAGTCTTCGTGCGATCGCTAAATGAAAGTACGATTGCTGGCTACGCGATGCTGCGAAATATGCAAGGGAATCCGGCTGCAATCTTGCGCGTAAATTTACCAAGGCAGATCTACCAACGCGGACAACTCAGCGTTCGTTATCTGGTGTGGTTATTGTTGTTGGTTGGTTTGGTCTTTAGCGTCACGACTTTACTACTATTAGAAAAATTAGTCCTGTCGCGCATAGCGCGTTTAAGCAGCGATGTCAGCCGAATCGGTGCTAGTAGCGACCTGCGTTCCCGCGTTGAAATACCTGGTAACGACGAATTAGCCTGTCTAGCCAGTACGATTAATTGGATGCTAACTCAGCTGAACCAATCTCAGGCAGCACTCCTGAAAAGTGAAGAACGCTATCGCGTATTTCTCGCCCAAAGCTCCGAAGGTATTTGGCGTTGCGAATTAGAGCGACCAGTAGCAATTCAAGCTGCTCTAGAGATCCAAGTCAATGACTTTTACCAACACGGCTATCTCGCAGAATGCAACGAAGTCTTGGCACGTATGTTCGGTTACGCCAGTGTAGGTGAGATGCTAGGAGCGAGGATCGGTGAATTTTTACCCAAGTCCATTCCCGCTAATATAGAGTTTTTTCGCGCCTTCATCAGTTCTGGCTATCGCCTGGTAGATGCTGAATTGTGCGAGTTCGATCGCCACGGTAATCTCCACTACTTTCTCAACAATCTCATCGGTATTGTCGAAAATGGCTATCTAGTGCGAGTTTGGGGCGTACAACACGACATCACTGCCCGCAAACAAGCAGAAGAAGCCCTCGTCAGGGCAAAAATTGCTGAAGCTGCCAACTTAGAACTAACGCGAGAAATTAACGAGCGCAAGCGGATCGAACTTGCTCTTTCGCGTGAAAAAGAACTAGCACAAGTGACATTACACTCAATTGGCGATGCCGTCATTACCACAGATGCAGAGGGTTACGTTCAATCGCTCAATCCCGTAGCAGAAAAACTCACCCGTTGGGATGGCGAACAAGCTAGAGGACTACCCCTCGATTGTGTCTTCAAGATCGTCAATGAAATTACGCGGGAGACATTAGACAATCCCGTAGAGCGAGTTTTAGATGAAAGTCGGATTGTCAAATCCTCATACAACACCTTGTTAATCGGACGGGATGGGACGGAATTTGCGATCGATCACTCAGCTGCACCGATTTATGCTAGCGATCGCCAACTGATCGGTAGCATTTTAGTGTTTCGCGACATCACTCAAGCCAACACGATGGCGAGACAACTGGCATGGCAAGCCAGCCACGACCCCTTAACCGAACTCTACAACCGACGAGAATTTGAGAAACGCTTGGCAACTGCCGTCCACAGCGCCCAAAATGGTAGCATTCAGCACGTCCTCTGTTACCTCGATCTCGATCAATTCAAAATTATCAACGATACTTGCGGACATGCAGCCGGAGATATGCTACTGCGTCATATTAGCAGCTTGCTACCGACTCAATTACGTAAAACCGATACTCTAGCCCGCTTAGGCGGAGATGAATTCGGCATCCTGCTCTATTCGTGTCCTTTAGAACAAGCGACTCAAATTGCTAACGTGCTGCGGCAGCAAATCAACGACTATCGCTTTGTTTGGCAAGACAAAACCTTTACCGTTGGTGTCAGCATTGGTCTAGTAGAAATTAATATTACCACTCCTAGTGTTGCTAGCGTCTTAAGTGCTGCTGATGCTGCTTGCTATGTTGCCAAAAACAAAGGGCGTAACCGCGTCCACATCTACCAACTTGACGACACCGAACTTGCCATTCAACAAGGAGAAATGCAATGGGTGACGCGCCTACCTCAAGCATTGGAAGACAACCGCTTTCGGCTATTCTATCAACCCATCGCCGCGATCGCTCCGACCAGCGTTGGTTCGCCGCATCACTGTGAAGTGTTGCTGCGGCTGGAGGATGAGACGGGAAAATTAGTCTCGCCGATGGCATTTATTCCTGCTGCCGAACGCTACCACCTGATGCACCGGATCGATCGCTGGGTGATTCAAACTTTGTTTCGTCACTTAATGCTGTCCTCAACGGCTCGTCTGCCTCATGTTTATGCAGTTAATTTATCTGGTGCAACTCTAAATGACGAACAGTTTATTTCTTTTGTTCAAGAGCAATTTGCTCTCACAGAGATTTGTCCCCAGTTAATTTGCTTTGAAGTGACGGAAACTGTAGCCATTACGAATTTAGCGAAAGCCGCAGCCGTGATGCGCCAACTCAAAGCGCTAGGCTGTAGTTTTGCCCTAGACGACTTTGGTAGCGGCATGTCTAGCTTTGCCTATCTGAAAAATTTACCTGTAGATTATTTAAAGATCGATGGGGTATTTGTACGGGAAATTGTCTCCGATCCGATCGCCGCTGAAATGGTAGCAGCGATCGCTAAAATTGCTAGCGTTATGGGTATTCAGACCATCGCTGAATTTGTTGAAGATGAGTTTATTTTGGACAAGCTGCGTCAATTAGGAGTTGATTACGCTCAAGGTTATGGCATTTCTCAACCGAAAGCGCTTACGCTCAATCGCCCTGTGACACGGCTGCATAGTCAGTTGGGGTATTGCAGTTAAATAATATCGAAGGCTCGAAATGGGATAGGGGTTGAACCGGATGTTGCGCCAACCACCGCTGAAAAGAGCGCCCACCTTGCTCGATATATGATTCAAGGACGTTCAAACAACTGCGACGATAGAAACCGCACAAAGGCTCCCAGCCTTTAGGATGGCGCGGAAGCAGAGCGATCGCCTCCTTCGGCATTTCTACCAGTTCGCGCGTCCAATCTTGCAACACTTCCAACCGCAAGCAAGGCAAATCGCACGCCAGTAACAGCACCCACTCCGTTTGTACGTGAATTAATCCTTGGGCAAAGCCTGTTAAAGGGCTATTGGTAATTGGTGAGTTGCTGGCGGCTAGTGACTGGTGACTAGAATTGCTTCCTTGTCCCCCTTGTCCCCCTTCGCCCCCTAATCCCCACTCCCTTCGGTCGCGGGGACCCCGAGTTCCCCCTTGTCCCCTTGTCCCCCTGTCCCCCTGCTCCCTGCTCCCCGCGCCCTGCTCCCTAATAAACTCACACCCAACGGGAAGCAAATGCTCATAGCGCTCTTGCCAAGGAGTCACGACGTAAACGCGATCGCATAATCCAATTGCTACCTCACACACTTTTTGCAACAACGGTACGCCATCAACTGAAAGTAGAGCTTTATCCCGTCCCATCCGCGAACTTTTACCCCCCGCTAGAACGATGCTAGAAAGGGAAGTCGGGAGTGGGAGTGGGAGATTGGGAGTCGGCAATTTACCTTTTAACTTTTGACTTTTAACTTTTGACTTTTAACTTTTGACTTGCACTCATATTGCCAAATAGCGCCGTAAAAAACTCTCTAGGTTTTCCATTTTTAGATGATAGATTTCCTCTAACTGAGTAATTTCTTCGCGAGTGCAGAAAAATTCGTTGTCTAGTAAAGTGCGGAAAGTGCCTAAAGCTTTTTGCAACGACGGGTTAAACAAACCCGTTACAGTTCTAAATCCGTCTACTGCAAGTAAGGGAGGATTAATAATAATTGGCTCGATATTGAAAATCCTCCCGAGAATGTGCGGTACATCTTGCCGTTGTAATATTTCACCCCCTCCAACGGAGAAAGTTCGATTACGCGCCTCTGGAAGCATGAATGAGTTAACAATTATTTGTGCTAAATCGTCAGTACTAACAATAGAAGTGCGGTTTTTGCCATCACCAACTAGTAAATAAAGTCCTGTTTGCCGAAATCTTTCTGCTAATGGTAGGAGGTTAGAAGCAAGTCCGGCTGGACGCAAAATTGTATAATTAATTCCGCTTGCTTGCAAATACTTTTCTACAGCACGCTTTGCTTTGAATACGGGTGCATCTTCATAACCGCGATCTGCGCCTAAGACAGAGATAAAAACAAAGTGCTGTACTTTCTGTTCTTTAGCTCGGTCGATCAACTCAATATTGGCATGGTAGTCTAGGGCGAAGGCATTGCCATCGGAACCGTGAGCGCTAACAATGTACTGTACTCCCTGACAAGCTTTTTGAATATCTCGATCAACTTGCAGATCGCCGATAAAGGTTTCTGCGCCTCGATGTTCTAACTCACTATAGCGAGACAGCAGACGCACAAAAGCACGCACGGGCATTCCCCGTTCTCGGAGCGATCGCACCACCCTCCTGCCAATTCCTCCTGTTGCTCCCGTAACCAAAAACATGTTGCTAACTCCCTAGAGGATAAAATGTACGCTTGAGGCAAGTCACAAATTCTCTAGTACCTCATTCATGTTAATCACTACAACAGGAATTAGGGGGAAATTTATTCTTTCGGGTAAAAGCTTTCCGTTCGAGCAATTTAACCAATTTATTTTATAGCTGATGTCAGCAAGTCAAAAGTTTCATCTGGGCGGGTTTATTGTTAAAGAGCGCATAACTCAGGTGAGATTTATTGTTGAAATATGCGATCGCACAACCAATGAGTTTAATTGGATTAACTCAAGCATTTGACTCAGCGACCGCAATAAATAGCAAAAAACGGGCGATCGCAACTCACCCGTTATCAGTTGTCAGTGAAGAGTAACAGGTGACTAGACCAAAACTAAGAATCTAGTTCTACCAGCCACCAGCCACTAACCACTCATGACTTACTCTATTGGCTATTCACCGATAATTTCTGGTTGAGTCAACTCGTCAGACATCTCAATGATGGCGCGGATGACTGGTTTCATCATCGGATCGTCTACATTATCAAAATCTTCATAACGGCGACGCTTAGCGCGGTTGGCGACTTGGACGGTAATTCGATAGCGGTTCGATGCTGCGTCGATCAGCTCCTCCGCACGGTGCATAATTTGAGATTGGGTTGTCTCGAACTTAGAACGCTTCAGCATGGTGATTGGTCGTTGAAGATAACTCCCATTGTAAGTCACTTAACCAAAGCAACCGCTCACACATTCTTTGGTAAGGTCTTGCTTGAGGCTGTTGAAAATATCTTCTCTCGTATCGTACTGCTATGGCAATAACTTAATTTGTAATTGAGGACCGGATTTAGCCAGTCGAATCACCGTACCATTTATGACTGAAATCGATTCTGTAATTGGTTGACCATCTATATATGTGCCATTAGCGCCTAAATTCACTAACTGCCATTGCCCCCTTGTCGCATGTAATTCGGCATGGTAGCGAGAAACAACAGCACTGTATAGAATTACCTGATTGTCTGTTGCCCGTCCAACGCGGACAACAGATTCAGTTTCAAACGTCCAATTTTGGACGGGAGTACCGTTTTGAGGATGTAGCAGAGTAATTGTAATCACTTTAGCCAGGTCGAGAATAAGCTACAAGTAGCTATGAAAGTTGAAACAGAAAAGTTACTAAGTCTCCCTTACCTAAAGCAATGCGATCGCCCATCCGCAAACGGTGACGATTACCTGGTAAAAGGGGCATATTGTTGATGTAAGTTCCGTTGGAACTGCCCACATCTTCTATGTAGTAAGCATCTCCTTCAATGCGAATGTCGGCATGAATCCGCGAGACGATTTCGGAATTAGGAAACCCAGCCACGTCAACATCTGGAGGAATGCGATCGTTAGGCTTACCAATATGCACCACAGAAAGAGTTGGTGGTAGCTCGATGAGAGTATTGGTCTGGACGTGAAAGAGCTTGGCAATCTGCTGCTGCAATTGGGTTTTGGAACTCGAAACCACGGGCATTGCTGGCATGGGAGTGGGTGGGGATACTGCTGGCGGTGGTGGTGGTGTTGGTGTTGGCGGTGTGAATGGTGCTGGCGGGGGAGGAGGGTTAATACTGCTACTCTTACGAGATTCTGCGATTGGTTCTGGCTCTGGAGTCGGCGCTGGTGCTATTATCGGTTCTGGCTCTGGAGTCGCTGATAGGTCGCGATGAATGATTTCCACTACAGGTGCAGGTGTTTCTAGCTCTATAGCTGGCTCGACTCTGGGTTCCTCGACTCTGGGTTCCTCGACTCTGGGTTCCTCGACTCTAGGTTCTGGAACAGCCAAGCTTGGTTGAGTCGGTGGTAGGTCACCAAGATCTAGCGGCGTTCCTTCGGCGACAGTTGCTAAGTCAGCACTGAGATCGTAGCCACATTGTCCGCAGAACCTTGCATCAGTTTGTACGGGTGCGCCACAGTTAGGACAACTAGTAGTAGCTGGTAGAGGTGTGTAGCAAGCTTCGCAGGCTTGCGCCCCTTCTGGGTTGAGGTGATTGCAATTAGGGCAAACGATCATGAAGTCAATCCCTGTGAACAGTTTTTGATTTTAAGCGCTACTCTTCGGGTAATTGCAAGCCTTGTCCGGCTGCTCGATCCAACAACCACCAAAGTTCTCCTTGGGGTTGAACGAACCGTGCAGGATAGGTATAATCGTCCGCTACGGATGCAAATACCTGTGCTAACGCCGCTTGCTTGTTCGCACCAGAGACTAAAAATATGGTGCAACGAGCTTGGTTGATAGTAGGGATAGTAAATGTGATCCGAGGCTGTCCATCTTTGTTCCCAACTGTAACTATGCGATCGCATACTTGTAAAGCCGCAGTATGAGGAAATAAGGACGCTGTATGTCCGTCGTCTCCCATCCCCAATAAATTTACATCTAAAGCGGGAAATTCACCCGATTTTAGTTGAAAAAACTCTTTAAGATGGGTTTCGTATTGAAGGGCAGCGTCAGCAGGATCGGCTGCACTGGTGGGCATGGGGTGGATATTCTCGGCAGGAATCTCGACTTTATCTAACCAAGCTTGTCGTGCCATCCGCTGATTGCTATCTGGGCTATCGGGAGAAACGTATCGTTCGTCACCCCAAAAAACGTGAACTTTCTCCCAAGGTAATGCTTGGGCAGCGATCGCTTCATAGAGAGGTTTAGGCGTGCTACCACCCGATAGGGCAATGGTACACAGTCCCCGTGCTTGAATGGCGTTGTGCATTTGGGCGAGGGTGAGTTCGAGCGATCGCTGGACTAGCGCCGCTAGATCTGGTAGGACTTCAACTTTTTTGTGCATTGTTATAGCAGTGTTATAGCAGTGCAATTTATACTCTCAGTTAAAATGTACCGAAGCTGTTACATTTTACAAGGGGCTAGGGGCTAGGGGCTAGGGGCTGGAGGAAGAGAGAGTCGCCCAGCGATCGGGAGCAGGGACGAGCAGGGAGCAGGGGGACAAGGGGGACAAGGGGGACAAGGGAGAGAAGAGAGAGTCGCGGAGCGATCGGGAACTGAGGGAGCTGGGGAAGCTGGGGGAGAAAAACTACCAACTACCAATTCCCCATACCCTGTTCGCTGACAACTGATAACTGATAACTGTAAAGTTTTGTTTTGTGAACGCTACTAGAATTATCCGAGAAAGTTTAATTATTTTCACCCGCTACCCTGAACCAGGGAAGACAAAAACAAGACTGATCCCAGCTTTAGGTGCGGAAAAAGCAGCTTTATTACATCGCCAGATGACCGAGCATACCCTGACGCAGGTGAAGCGACTGCAAGCACAACGTTCTGTCAGGGTAGAAGTTTGTTTTGCTGGTGGAAACTCAAATTTGATGATGCGGTGGTTGGGAAATGACTTAATTTATACAGTCCAAGGAGAGGGAGATCTCGGGACTCGCATGGCGCGATCGCTTGCCACTACATTTCATGATGGTGCTGACTGTGCTGTAATTATCGGCACTGATTGTCCTGGGTTAAATGTAGAGATACTAGCAGAAGCTTTTAACCAGTTACAGTGGGCTAACGATCTCGTTCTTGGTCCGGCTGTCGATGGCGGTTACTATCTACTCGGTCTGCGTCGTTTTATTCCAGAGTTATTTGTCAGGATTAATTGGGGATCGCCTGAAGTCTTGCCTCAAACAGTTGCGATCGCCAAACGGTTAAATTTATCTGTTGCTTACTTACCCCAACTACCAGATGTCGATCGCCCTGAAGATCTGTATATTTGGGAGCAGAGATCGTGAGGGGAGACAAGGGAGAGGGGGGAGACAAGGGAGACAAGGAAGAAAGAATTTCGATTATTATTCCAGCGGTGAATGAAGCACGCCCAATTGAAAAAACTTTAGCTAGCACGCAAACAGGGACAAATGTAGAAGTTATCGTCGCGGATGGTGGCAGCCAAGATGATACTGTGGCGATCGCATCTGGTTGGGGCGCAAAAGTGTTGTCTATTCCTAAAGGACGTGCTAAACAAATGAATCTGGGTGCAGCCACAGCAACAGGGGAAATTCTCCTGTTTCTCCATGCCGATACGCTTCTACCACTTGGGTTTGATGTGATGGTACGGGCTGCACTGGTTAAACCTCACGCGATCGCGGGAGCTTTTCGCTTACAAATTGATTCGCCTTTAAGTAGCTTGCGGTTGATTGAATGGGGAGTCAATTGGCGATCGCGACTTCTGCAAATGCCTTACGGCGATCAAGCTATTTTTTTAAGATCGTCTTTATTTCATCAGTTGGGTCAATTCCCCGATTTACCAATGATGGAAGATTTTGAACTGGTGCGACGCTTAAAACGCAATGGACGCATCGTTATTCTGCCTGCACCCGTCATTACCTCTCCCCGTCGCTGGCTCAAACAAGGTGTTTGCCAAACTACACTCAAAAATCAAATTGCAATTATTGCTTATTTGTTAGGCGTTTCACCTAAAAAGATTGCCGCTTGGTATCGTGGAAAAGTTAGTAGTTGACAGTTGACAGTTGACAGGTGACTGTCAACTAATTACACAGTTGTCACCGCGTATTTAGCTAACTGAAGCAACCGTTGTCGCAGGGTTTCCAAACCCAAACGGTTTTCGGCGGAAATAAAGACAGCTTGAGGAAATTCAGATTGCGCCAGCGCTAGAGTATCGCTATCGGCTTGGTCAATTTTATTCAGTGCCAATAAAATTGGACCTGGAGTAACGGGCATTTCTGACAAGATGCCCATCACGGCACGGATTTGACTTTGCCAAGCTGGATGGGATAAGTCCACGACGTGGAGTAAAGCATCGGCTTCCGTCACTTCTTCTAATGTTGCCCGAAAAGCATCCATTAGCGATGCGGGTAGTTCGTGAATGAATCCTACTGTATCTGTCAGGACAATCTCTTGCGGCGTACCTGTATCCGCATCCGTAATGACTAGACGGCGTGTCGTCGGGTCGAGGGTAGCAAATAGCTGGTCGGCAGTATAGACTTCAGCATTTGTTAAAGCATTTAACAATGTCGATTTACCAGCATTGGTATAACCAACTAAGGCGATTGAGGGGACTTCTTGGTGTTGGCGCTGTTGACGCAGTCGCGATCGATGAGCTTGGAGTTGGTTGACTTCTTGTTGCAGTCGTGATATACGACGACTAATTGCCCGTCGTTCAGTTTCTAATTTTGTTTCCCCAGGACCGCGAGTTCCAATCCCACCACCCAATCGAGACATGGCTTGACCTCTACCCGTCAGACGGGGCAGCATGTATTCTAATTGGGCGAGTTCGACTTGCAATTTACCCGCTCGTGACTGGGCGCGTTGGGCAAAGATATCTAAGATAACTTCAGTGCGATCGACGACTCTAATCCCAATTTGGATTTCCAAGTTACGCACTTGGGCGGGAGAAAGAGCGCGATCGAATACAATCAAGTTGGCTCCCAAAGTTTGGGCTGTGAGGGCAATTTCTTGCACTTTTCCCGCACCCACCACTGTTTGAGGATGAATGTGAGGGCGTTTTTGTTGTACTACCTGCAACACTTCACCACCAGCCGTTTCTACTAAGCGTCCCAATTCCGCCAAACGGTCTTGAAATTCTCGTGCCGCAGCATTATCTGTTACTACTCCAACTAATAACACGCGATCGCGGTCTGTATCGACTTGCTGACCGACAAATTCTCGTCCGAACTCCGCTTCTAATCCTTCTACCAAGTCGAGAAAATCTTGTTTGGTGAGGCTGTCTAAACTTAGAGGTGGGGATATGCTCCAAGCGGTTTGGAGAGTCGGTAGGGGCGCACCGCTGTGTGCCCGTACGGAGTCAGTAGGGGCGGGTTTAGAATCCCGCCCGTACGGGAGTGGAGATTCTATACTGGTGCTGGGTACTAAATGTGACAAATAAGCTTCTTTCACGTATCCCGTGACTCCGCCACCCCGCTTTTCAAAGCCAGCACTGGTAATGTTGAGCGTTACTAATGCATCTAGTCTTTGCAGCGCCATTGATGTTAGCGCGGCTTCGTTTGGTGGCTCTGGCTTAAGCTGTGTGGCAATGCAGCGAATACCACTGAGTCTTTCTGCACCGTAGCGGGGCAATTCTAAAGGCGGGATTTGAGTTTGTCTGGGTGTCCCTACTCCGACTCTGATCGCTTGTCCGCGACGGTTAATATAAACACAGACTGGCTGGTTAATATCGCTACTAATTGCCGCTAGCCTTTGGGCAAATTCAGGCGTAGTGAGGCAATCGCCTGGTAAGCGTTGGTGGTAAAGTTTAGCTAGTTGCTTCAGTTGGCTAGACTTTAGACCCTGTAAGTTGCCATAGATAGTCTCGATAGGCTTTTTTATCCTCTAAGTGCTTCATTACTATTCTACAAAAAAGGGAGCAGGGGAGAAGAGAGCTGAGGAAGTGAAGAGAGCTGAGAGAGCTGAGGGAGCTGAGGGAGCTGAGGGAATGAAGAGAACTGAGGAAGAAAATGCCTCTTGCCTCTCGCCTCAGATCGCGCACCACTCACCACCCAACAACCAACTACCAACTACCACTTACCAACTACCAATTACCCTTTCCTAATACGTCGCCATTGTCTCACAGCCATTTGCAACTGTGGTGTCAGCCAGTTGTCATATTGAGAATATACAGGTAGTCGCGGTACGAGTTGCCATCCGGCGGGTTCTAGAATTTTGATTAATTTTGGTGCAGAAAGATGAGGATAATCGGGGTTAACTTCATCTTTAGGACTAATTCCGCCTAAATCTCTAGCACCAGCTTCTATACAGGCTAATAACCATTGCGGATCTAGTACTAAATTCGGGGGAATTTGAATCGTAATATCTGAAGGTAAAATTTCTCTGGCTTGAGTAATAACTTCTGGCAGTTGATGCGGGTTAAAAGCTGGTGCGTCGAAGCTTTGCTGACTCCCAGGACTGTGAGGCTGCAAAATGACTTCTTGAATGTGTCCCCAACGTTGGTGTAATGATGCGATCGCCTCTAATGTATCCCACCAATCTGTTTTGGTTTCTCCTATTCCTAGTAATAACCCAGTCGTAAACGGAATCTGTAATTTTCCCGCCCATTCTAATTGTTGCAATCTCAATTGGGGCATTTTACTAGGTGCATGTTGATGTACCGTTTTTAACAATTCTGGTGTCAATTGTTCCAACATCAATCCCATCGAAACATTCACGCTTTTGAGGCGTTCCATTTCCGCAAAACTTAATGGTCCAGCATTGGTATGGGGTAAAAAACCCAGCTTCAAAGCAAGTTCGCACAACTGGTAAATTCTTTCAAACCAAGCATCTCGACGGGGCGATCGCGGATGTACTTCACCGCTTAAAATCAAGATCTCGCATACGCCTTGCTTTTGCAGTCCCCTCAGAATCTTTGCTGCTGATTCTAATGCCATCCAAGGACTTTGACCGGGAGCGGTACGAAAGTTGCAGTAACTACAGCGATTAAAGCATTCGTAAGTTGGAACTAAGGTATAAGCAGGGCTATAGGTGACAGTACCAGTCATAATCAGGGAGTAGGGAGTAGGGAGTAGGCAGCAGTTATCAGTCAGCCAACAACTAATAACCAACTACCAATTTGTAATTAACATTTCTTCATTAAATTATTTATACTCATTTTTATATTTAGATACAATCAATCCGGAGAACTTGATGTAAAGAAGAATTAAAAATTCTTCAGTCGATTAAATATAAATTTACAAAAATTGTAGCTATTACTGTAATTTGCCATTCTCGCTCTTTCATTGCCGAAAAAACAAAAATTAAACTAAAAAACCTTTACAAAAATCAATTCCTAACGTTAATCTTCAATACAGGTGGTAAACATACTGCCTAAAATTTAATTATCAGTTCATTAACAGTTCAAACCAGCAATTATAGAACTATGACAACCACATTACAGCGCGAGCGCAGCTCCAGCCTGTGGGATCGGTTCTGCAACTGGATCACCAGCACTGAAAACCGCATTTATGTAGGTTGGTTCGGTGTATTGATGATTCCTACGTTGCTATCCGCTACCATCTGCTTCATCATTGCTTTCGTTGCTGCTCCTCCAGTAGACATTGATGGCATCCGCGAACCCGTTGCAGGTTCATTAATTTACGGCAACAACATCATCTCTGGTGCAGTTGTGCCTTCTTCTAACGCGATCGGTTTACACTTCTATCCGATCTGGGAAGCTGCTTCTTTAGATGAGTGGCTATACAACGGTGGTCCTTACCAACTGGTAATCTTCCACTTCTTGATCGGTTGTTTCTGCTACATGGGTCGTCAGTGGGAGTTGTCCTACCGCCTGGGTATGCGCCCTTGGATCTGCGTCGCTTACAGCGCTCCTTTAGCTTCTGCTACCGCAGTTTTCTTAATCTACCCACTCGGACAAGGTTCCTTCTCTGATGGAATGCCTCTGGGGATCTCTGGAACTTTCAACTTCATGTTGGTGTTCCAAGCCGAACACAACATCCTGATGCACCCCTTCCACCAGTTAGGTGTAGCAGCTGTATTTGGTGGTTCTCTATTCTGTGCAATGCACGGTTCTCTCGTTACCTCTTCTCTGGTACGCGAAACTACCGAAACCGAATCTCAAAACTACGGTTACAAATTCGGTCAAGAAGGAGAAACCTACAACATCGTTGCCGCACACGGCTACTTCGGTCGTCTGATCTTCCAATATGCTTCCTTCAATAACAGCCGTTCCTTACACTTCTTCTTAGGTGCTTGGCCCGTCGTCGGTATCTGGTTCACTGCATTAGGGATCAGCACCATGGCGTTCAACCTCAACGGCTTCAACTTCAACCAATCTGTGCTTGATTCCCAAGGTCGCGTAGTTAACACCTGGGCTGACGTACTCAACCGCGCTAACCTGGGTATGGAAGTGATGCACGAGCGTAACGCTCATAACTTCCCACTCGACTTGGCTAGTGGTGAAGCTACTCCAGTTGCCTTAACCGCTCCTGTTATCAACGGTTAATTCAATAGCTAATAGCCGAGATGCGATCGCTCGTGTCTCTCCATAAATGTAAAGAGCGCCTTTCAGAGTTGAGGGGTGCTTTTTATTTGTATAGCAGGGAGTAGGGAGCGCACGAGCAGGCGATTTTTATTTCCTCAAACTCCAGTTGTGCGGTTGTTTTAGTGCTTCTACTTTACCTTGGGCAATCAGCCAGCTAGCGGTTCGAGTTCTGAAGCGTGCGACAAATATATCTTCTCCAGGTTTGGCATAGACTCCTTGAAATTCATCTACTTTAACTCTGGCGGGTTTACTAGCACAGTAAGTCATCTCTCCCTCAATGCTGACGACAACAGCATTGTCTATCTCATAGTCATCAGGGAGTACAAAAATAGCATAGACTTGATGCCGACCTTTCCAGGGTCTGACGACGACTTTTTCGGGATGTATGCGATCGCTCTTAGTATCAGATCTCGTCAAGGCTTCGCGCGGACATCGCGATACCTCGTCAGGCTTTCTGGGTAGAATCGAGCCGTTCAATAGGGCTATTGCAGCTGCGATAAAAGTTAATGCTGCTAGAGAAAGAATAATTCGCTTCACTGTCGCTAAATCTGGCGCTGAGATGTAATGCTTCGTTCTTTTAAGTTACCGTTACCAGACGGCGATAAATTGTGGCTAACGCATCGGTATTGCCAACATTCCCAGGAAATAAAACTACAGGTAGATTAGGAAATTGTGGATGATCGACTGGTGTGCGTACCATCGAGCAACCAGCTAAAATTTGCCCCAATAATCGCGCAGAAGTCAGGGCGAGTCCGTCACTTAAAACATCGTTGGAAGTGATTCCACCCTTGCTAATTAAAAACCCAATGTCTGACGGTAAACCTTTGACTATATCCATCAACAGAGCTGAAACATCCGCGCCAAATTGCAGGCGAGTTTGCATATCTGGAAAGACTAATTCTTTACGGCTAGTATAAACAACTGGAGTTTTTCCAGAGTTGTGAACGGAGTTAATCTTTTCTAAAGTGCGATCGCGTAATTGGTGTTTTTGAGTTGTCGAATCTTCTAACAAATGAGCTACATCGACTTCAATACCGACAATATCCGGTTCTTGCAGCAACCTTTCTAACTGTTGAGTTGTTTTCTTGACATGAGAACCAACGATGACTGCACCTGGCTTTCCACCCCGTACATATCGAGACATCGCTTCAGCAGGAACCGGTTGAGTTGGTAGAGCCGCTAAAGCCGTCAATAAGCTAGCTGCACTGCGAAACAAAAAGCGCTTTCCCTGGCTAGCGGCGTTGAGGACGTTGGTAGCAAAGCGATTGAGATCGTCTTGCGTCTCTGCATCAACGACAACGCATCGATTTCCCTGGAGCTGCATTAATCTTTCTAAAGTGGAGAAATTATTCGTAATATCTGTACCACTGCGAATCTCTGAGAGTAAAAACCTTTCTACTGAAAGTGTGGGAATGCGTCCTTTGGTTTTCTCTTCCACATAGTCAGGTAAATAACTGTATGTATAACCAAAGACAGAATCGCGCGCAAATTCGGTTTCATGAACTGGAGTGGGAACGCCATCCACAATTAAGTAATGCACGCTATCGCGGGTGACTCGTCCGCCTTCAAAAAAAGCTGGAACTAGAAAATGCGCGTCAAAAGGTCCCAGTTCGTCAGCGATCGCGTCAGTTTCAATCGGGTAATGTCCCCGTAATGTAGAATCAGAACGACTGACGATGAGAAAATCTACAATTTCCTCCGCTGCCAAAGCTAGTTTTAAATTGTGGCAGACTTCCTTAGTCACAGTTGCAGCTTTATCAGGAGGTAGCGATCGCGTATTTGTCAGCACGAAGAAAATTGGTGCGTCATCTTGCAACCCCAGCCGCAAAGTATCGACATCCCACCGCGTTAGCAACAAGCAACTGTGGACGGTTTGAGAGCCTGTAGGATCGTCATCGAGAACAATAATTTTCGGTTTGGTTGCCATGTTTGACATTGAGCACTGCCCTTGTTATTGTCTCATTTTTTGAGGGAGCGCACGAGTAGGGAGCAGGGACAAGGGGACGAGGGGACAAGGGGGACAAGGGGGACAAGGGGGACAAGGGAGACAAGGGGGACAAGGGAGAATTCACGCATTCACGCATTCACGCATTCACACCCCTTCTTCACGCACCACGCAACTACCAACTACCAATTACCCATTACCCATTACCACCAAAACCAAATTCCGATTGAATCTGCCACTTTTTGCCGTCGTGTCGCAGTAGCGTTAAACAGCTAGCTGTAAACTCAAAGTAGAGTTGTCGCGGCTGAAATTCTTGCCATGCTAAGCGAAAGTTTTGTCTGCTTAAGTCTTTAAACCCTACCGTCATGTGGGGTGCAAAGGGGCGGGTTTTGGATACGCGATCGACAATTCCTAATTTTGCTGCTAATTGTGCCATCAAATCGGCTTGTAAAGCCAGTAATTCAGCCGATCGCACCACGTCTATATAGATTACGCGCGGAGGGAACGCTGCAAAACCATTGAGCGTAATTGGAATTGAGGCGCGATCGCGAGCAAACTCTTGCAAACACTCTTCTAAAGCGGAAGCGGGTGTATTCGCATTTAACCACCTAAACGGAGGTTGCAAAGTTATGTGGGGTGGAGATTTTAGGGCGGCGCGGCTGTGATACTGCGTGGCAAAATATTGTTTAATCTGGGTGGCATAGTCTTGAATATCTAGTGGAGGTAGTAGAGCAACAAAGAATAAACTGGTTTCGGTATTCAAGGTTGTTTGAAATGTACTTTAAAGTTATGTGAAGTTAAAATTTTGGCGATCGCAGATGAAAATACTAAATGTTACATATTCATATTTAAGTTTAGAAGTTTAGAGGATGAGCGTGAATGCCTTGGTTTGTCAAGATTGAAAAAGGCATAGTTGACAAAACTATTTTTGACCAACACGTACCCGCCCATAAAGCTTACGTTCGCGATTTAATTGATCGAGGACACCAAGCCAAAACTGGTTATTGGGGGTGTTTGGGTGGCGGAATGATGCTGTTTCAGGCAAACTCCATGACTGAGGCTGAAGCAATTGTGGCTCAAGACCCACTCGTAAAATCTAGTTGTGTTAAATACGAACTATACGAATGGCGGATTGTCGTTGAATGATAATCGGTAGTTGGTAGTTGGTAATGGGTAATGGGTAATTGGCAAGAGGTATTTTCACGTACCACGACACGACTTAATTGCGGAGGGAACCTCTGCAACCGCCCACTTCACCACTTACCACTCACCACGCACTAAAAACTGCTATGATGAAAAAGACTCGGATCTACGCGATCTCAACGCCCAAACCTTGTCAGAACCGGAAGGTAGCAGCAATACGGGATGCTTGTGATAGGCGTGGTCTCCGAGTCGCCTAGTTTATGGGAGCAATTGCAGCCATGCCTGGTTTAGGGGATATCGTGCAAAAAGCGTTTTATCTCGGCGTTGGATTAGCTTCTTATGCCAGCGAGAAGGCGACAGGTAAGCTAGCAGAACTGCGATCGCAGGCTCAAAAACTGGCAGATGAGCTAGTAGCGAAGGGTGAGATGACCGCTGATGAAGCAAAGCGGTACGTGGATGACTTGATGAGGCAAGCTCAACAGCCACCAACTGAAGTAGATGGGAGTAAAGCTTCTAGCGAACCGCGTCGGATTGAAATTCTGTCCGATGATGAAGAAAATCCCACAACCCCAACGACTCAAACTGCTGGCGATGATAATGTAGATCGGTTACGCGAGCAGGTACAAAAACTGCAAGATGAACTCAGACGACTGCAACGGGAATAGATAGATTAGATTATATGACCCACGAGTTTGTCGGTCGTTAATTAATATTTATTTCGATTCAACTGCGATCGCCTTGAATAACCGTTCAAAATAGAATTTTTAGATCTATAAGTAAATAGATTGCGAAATAGATTGGACAGTTAAGTGCTATCCAACTTTATTCAAACATCAAGATTGAGACTGCAACTAGAGTGGATCGCCCCCATAAAACTATGGAAAAGTGGCAAAAAGATTTCTTGGAATTGATCGAAACGGCAGTGGACGAAGTAGAACGGTTGTTTCTGGAAGTGACGACAACTGTGGAAACTCTGTTTGAGCTATCGGGAGAGTTTTCCGAGCATCTCCACAATACGATCGTTACCGAGGTCGAGCAATATCTAGCCGATTTAAATGACGATGTGGATCTCGATTCATATTGGCATCTGGATGACTTGATGGACGATTCGGAAATCTCTTTTCCTTATTCAGTCGAACCTACTCCACAACAACATCCCGCTTGTATGGGTTGCCAGCATTACCACGGACAAGTTTATGGTGGCAATCTCATGGTCTGTGCCATGCATCCCTACGGTTGGGACGATAGCAATTGCCCGGATTGGGAAGCAGAAGAGTTTGAGTTTTAAGTGTAATATTGTATTACAAAGAACCCAAAATTTGAGTCAATCTTGAAACCTTCCCCCGATCTCACATCACAGTCAGCAGCAGAAATGTCAGTAGAGGAAATCAAGTACGGTGAACGCCAGATTGCTGAGGGAAAGCTAATTACATTTCCCAACCCACGGATTGGACGACGGTACGAGATCCACATTACTCTGCCGGAATTTACCTGTAAGTGTCCTTTTTCTGGCTATCCTGATTTTGCCACGATTAACATTACATACGTCCCTGACGAACGGGTAGTGGAGCTAAAAGCTATTAAACTTTATATTAATAGCTATCGCGATCGCTACATTTCTCACGAAGAGAGCGTCAATCAGATTCTCGATGACTTTGTAGCAGCTTGCGATCCTTTAGAAGCCCATATCAAAGGTGATTTTGCCCCCCGTGGTAACGTACATACAGTTATTGAGGTACACCACCAAAAGTCTGCTTAATTACCAGATAGAGCCTGGAGTAGATCTAATCCGCATTCTGACTTCTGGCTCCTGCAAGAAAAATCTTTCCGCAGAATCGAGAAAATAAAGTTAAATAATGTTACTTTTGATGCAGTTCTGTAACTGACTCATTTAGCTTGCCATGCGTGGATTTCGGTATTTTCTGGGAATAGCGATCGCCTTACTTGTCTTTGTCACCTTGCCTTTACCTGCTCAAGCTGCCAGTTCCGCAGCCATCCGAGCCTACGATGACGTGCAAGTTCAGACTAAAGATTATTCCGGTCAAAATTTAGTCAGAGCAGAGTTTAATAATACTAAGCTTGCAGAGGCTAATTTTAGTAGCGCTGACTTGCGAGGGGCGGTTTTTAATAGTGCGGTTTTGCGCAAAGCTAACTTGCACGGCGTTGACTTCAGCTATGGTATTGCCTATCTCAGCGATTTATCAGCAGCAGACCTGAGCGATGCAATTTTGACATCAGCCATGATGTTGCGATCGAACTTTAAGGGAGCAAAAGTGACGGGTGCAGATTTTAGCGAAGCCGTACTAGATCGAGAACAAGTGGTGCAGTTGTGCGAGTACGCTAGTGGGGTTAATCCCGTTACCGGAGTTGATACCCGCGAATCTCTGGGATGTTCCTAAGAAGTTTGTAGAGATTTTCTATCAAACTTCTCTACAATTTAATCTCCTGTTTTTGGGTGAGTTGGTCTAGAATTTCTAGCATTTCTCGTTCAAAAGCCACCTGCGCTCGATTGGTTCTGCCACCAACGTAAAAATGACCGTCTTTTTCTAAAGCCCAAATTTGCGAGTGGGAAACATAACTCATCACAACTCCCAACATCAACAAGCCAAAACCTGCATAGACAATGGGGATTCCAGGGTCAGCTTTAATTTGTAAGCCCGTACTGCCAACCACCTCGACAATTCTCAGCGTCACACCGTTGACAGTGGTAGCCATTCCCGCCCGCAGGGTATCAACTAACTGACCTTTGGCATCATAAATCAATAGCGTTCCCTGTAAATCTTTTGCTAGCAGAGAAACGCCCTCACTCAAATCTGTTTTCGTAGGAATCCATGTTCCCCACAAACGACCGTTACCATTGGTATTTAAAGCTGCCATTGGTAACTGCAAGGTTGGGCTGTTATTAAACCGAATCCGAATTGCTGCAATTCCCCAGTCGGTTTGATAAAAAGTTACGCCTCGGTAGCGAAAAGGTTGGTTGACAAATATAGTCTTGCGTTTGACTTCTTGCCCCTGGCGATCGAGTGCAGATATATCGGAATAAAATTGGTCGATACTACCAGTCGGAGTGTAATCGATCCAAAAGCGATTGACTTTTAAAGCTAAATCTTTGGGAATTTGCGGTGCTGCTAGTGGACCAGCATCAATGATGTTACGTATTTGAAAGCTTTCACCACTAGGAACCATTTCTTGAGCGACAAAACCCGTCATCGCTCCCCAAATTGCCCCAGCTAAAATGATGACAATACCAATGTGAACGATAATTGGACCAATTCTTCCTGCAATACCTTTACGGGCATATAAGTTGTTTTGTTCGCCTTGAAAGACACGGTAGCGCTTTTGTTGTAACAATTGAGTGAGAGAAGAAAGAGAAGCGTTGTCAAGTTCTGCACTCAAAGCCAATTTCTGAAACTGGCGGGGTTGGTCGTATAATTTCCAATTACGAGCAGCTTTAAGAGCGGGTAACTGGCGGGTAAAGCTACAGGCTGTGAGGCTGGTAGCAAATAGAATCAGTAACGATAAAAACCACCACGTACGATATACGTGGTCTAAGCCTATAGTTAAGATAACTTTCCAACTCAGGAAACCAAATAAAGCTGGGTCTGTAGGATAGTTAGCTTTGTAAAACTCGATTGATTGTCCTTGTTCTATTACCGTACCGCTAGCGCTAAAGAAGGCGATCGCTAATAATAAGACGATCGCCAACCGTAAATCTGTGAGGATGGGTAAGAGTTCTGCACGCAGAAATTTACCTAAATGCGATCGCGGTGTTGAATTAGTCGCAGAATTATCTAAAGTCATTTGTCGTTTGTCATTTGTTATTTGTCATTTGTCATTTGTCATTTGTCACAATTAACAAACAACTATTAACTCAGTGGAATTCGAGATAAGAGCGAAAACACTCCAAATCCTACCAGTAACGCCCCACTCACAGGGGTAATCCACCCCGACCACTGCCGCAACTCTAACAACTTCTTAATGCTAGCGGTGAACGTACCAGCTAAGATCAGCGGTGTTACGTAGCCTGCGGTGTATGCCAGTAACAACGCTGCTCCCAGAATGGTATTTTGGGTAGTTGTGACCCAGGCAAGGAGCGTTGCTAGCACTGGGGTGCTACAGGGAGAGGCGACTAAACCAAAGGTCAGACCGATGAGATAGGAGCGTACAGCTGGGGGAAAATCTTTAGAAATCCAATCCATCCCCCCAAACGATGGTAGTTGTATGGGTAAGGCTTCTAATAAATTCAGCCCCATCAAAATTGCGATGATGCTAACAATAATTGGCAGACCAATCCCAACTTGACCGTAAACTTTGCCTACGAGTGCCGCAACTATTCCCAAGGCTGCTAAAGTTGTGGCTAATCCCAACGCAAACCATGTTGATTGAGCTGCGGCTTGCCAGCGACTTTTAGCTTCATAACCACCAATGTAACCGATGGTGATGGGCAGCATGGAAAGCATACAGGGTGTGAGACTAGTCAGCAACCCTGCTGTAAAGATAATACCTATGCTGACCCAGCCCAAATGCGATAACTGCTCGGCGACTAAGAGATCGGCAAATTGTTCGAGTTTGTAGAGCTGAGTTTGAATGGTTTCCAGCATGGACAGCTACGTGATGGAATGCTGACTATGCTTGCATTTTAGCTTAATTCATGTCTTTTCCTGGCGCTAGAGGCGATCGCCCGACTGGAAAAAACGCTAGCGTACCACAATTTTTGCAATTATTTAGATTATCGTTAGATTGTTTTTGCAGTTTTGATGCATCTAGTTACAACAGTCAGAATCTTTTGCTATTTTGCTGAATAATTGACCTGATTTATTTTATTTTACGAATTGTAATTAAATCTAAATACTTCCTTAGCGGGACTTAAACAAGTTCTAAGCCCAAATAAAGCCTAAACTCTGCTTGTAAGCAGCAAATACGTCCTTGTTATGATTTAG
>NZ_RSCK01000017.1:0-110303 GCF_003991895.1 Chroococcidiopsis cubana SAG 39.79 | reverse complement strand
AATCTCCACCAAATGTGTCAACCCTTTTGGTGAAAAAAATTTTGACTTTCCCCCCAATTCCCTCCCCACACCGGTTTGAAGAATTCTTAAACATTACTGCTTGACTCCCTGAGTAGTCCCTGCCCAACCGTGGGAGATTTGCGGTCGCGCTACAGTGTTAGGAAACATGGACCGGAAAGCAGAATCGCGATCGCCCAAACTTTCGTAGAAGAAGAAAGATACTCCTGCAAATCCTCGATTACGGACTGCTTGAACCTGCTGTTCAATCCGCTTCATAGGAATAGGACGCTTTTTCAAACCTGCCAATATACCTATACTGACAGGAATACGGCTACGGACTGCTTTGATTTCTGGATGCTCTATTTCTTTAACGAAAGTTTTCAAATCATCTCGATAGACTTGTAAGACGACTTCCTCTACCAAACCCTTTTTTTCCCAAGTACGCCAATCTTGTAGAGACGTGTTATAAGCGTATTCGTGAGCATTTGGCGCTAGAGTCACGAGACAGTCAGGTCTGCGAGTTTTGACCGCTTGATAAATTTGGGTCATTAACTGCGTAATTTTGTTAGCACGCCAGCGCATCCACTGCGGATGACGAGGATTGGCAGGCGGCTTCTTACCGCCATTTTCCCGCTGGTAGAGTCGGGTAGTAAACGTGTCATAGCCTAAGTCAATAGGCAAACTGAAGTGATCGTCGATTTGGATACCGTCTATGTCGTACTTCAAGACAATCTCGGCAACTAAGTTGACGATAAATCGTTGCACCATTGGATGAAAGGGATTAAGCCAAACTTGGTTATATTTATTTCCTTTAGAAATTCGGCGGGAGTTGCGGCGATAGGTAATCCAGTCTGGATGACGGCGGATGAGGTCGGAATTGGCGGGTGCTTTTAACCCAAATTCAAACCAGGGAATAACGCTCAGTCCTTGCTGGTGACTCTGTTGGACAATTTCGGCTAAAACATCTCTTCCTTTCAACTTCGGATTGGGATCGAGCGACCTCCCAATTGTACGTTCTGCTACAGAGCTGGGATAGAGAGTATAGCCGCGATTCCAAACGGTAGGATAAACCGTGTTGAAGTTTAATTTTGCCAATCGTTGTAAAGCTTTGCTCAAGCGAGTGCGGGAAAACAAAACATCGCTGTCAACATTGGTCAACCACACTCCCCGCACTTCAGTTTCTACAGGGTGAGGCTGAGATGCTACTTGTAGCGGTAGGTGTAGTAGCAAGACGATCGCCATACATAGACTGAATAAAGTCATAAACCAAGCTTGACGCTTACCCTTCACCAGTAATCCGTCCTTTTGAGAATTTGTTGGCAGTGGATTCGATCGTCGCACATCTCTTTTGTCAGTGGAAGATTGTCAAATTTCATATAGACTCGCAACCGATTGTAAAGAGTTAAGTTAACGAGTTTGTCGTAAGGGTTCACAGCCGTGCGCCTCTACCACTCTTTCTAGCTATGTGTCATAATCCAGCCTGGATGCTATGTCTGAGGAAGTAGCTGATGGCATACGAATTAGAAAAACAGGTGGCGATCGCATCTGTAATCGGAGCAATCAAACTCTGCACGCAAATTCAAAACGATTGCCTGGTTGCTGCAATAGAAAAACCAGATTTTAGTCCAGTCACAATTGCAGATTTAGGCGCTCAGGCAATTATCTGTCAAGCGATCGCGGCAGATTTTCCTCAAGATGCAGTTGTAGGGGAAGAAGATGCAAAGTTGCTGCGCCAACCGCATAT
Organism: Chroococcidiopsis cubana SAG 39.79; assembly: GCF_003991895.1. Taxonomy (NCBI): domain Bacteria; kingdom Bacillati; phylum Cyanobacteriota; class Cyanophyceae; order Chroococcidiopsidales; family Chroococcidiopsidaceae; genus Chroococcidiopsis; species Chroococcidiopsis cubana. The sequence goes on along the minus strand of NZ_RSCK01000017.1, from coordinate 108,559 downwards.
GTCTGAGCAACTGGAACAAATCGCATCTTACGTGCGGGTACATATTCCAGAAACATCTGCTGAGACTGTCTTGGAGTGGATCGATCGCGGTAATGGTCAAGTAGGCGGTCGCTTTTGGACTTTAGATCCGATTGACGGGACAAAAGGATTTTTACGCGGCGATCAATATGCGATCGCTCTCGCTTTGATTGAGGATGGAGAAGTCAAGCTAGGGGTAATGGGTTGTCCAGCATTACCACTAGACTTGAATCAGCCACAAGGCGAACGAGGAGTTCTATTTGTAGCTGTGAGGGGACAGGGAACAACTCAAATCGCTTTAAAAAGTGGGGTTTCTCAGCCAATTTTAGGGGCGAGAACTGCGAACAAACACAATTTCCGTTCGACGGAGAGTGTAGAGTCAAGACATGGTAATTTGCCTTTACAACGAGCGATCGCGCAAGCAGTTGGCATGACTCCCGAGCCACTCTCGATCGATAGCATGGCGAAATATGCCGTAGTTGCTAGGGGTGAAGCTGCTCTTTATTTACGACTGCCTTGGGCAGAATATCCCGATTACCGCGAAAATATTTGGGATCATGCCGCAGGAGCAATCGTTTTAGAAGAGGCTGGCGGTCGTGTTTCAGATATGTACGGTAAGCCTTTGGAGTTTGCTGCTAATGCTAAGATGCTCAATAATCGGGGCATTATTGCTAGTAGTAGCGATATATATGATGCCGTGTTGGATGCACTGCAAGAGAAAGTTTAAGTCAATTTAAAGCTTGTGAGTATTAGGTTAACAGTCGAACATTTGCGGCTGATTTGCAGCCACGCAGAAAGTACTTATCCACATGAGTGCTGTGGCTTATTGCTGGGTAAGTTGAGTCAGGATGACAAAATTTTAGTAGAGGCGATCGCAACTGAAAATGATTGGAATCCAACAGCTGCCGCAGATTTTCAAGCGATCGATCCAAATCTGAATTTAGGCACGCAGAAGAATACTTACTACACGATCGCCCCAGAAGTGATGTTGAATGTGCAAAAAGAGGCACGCGATCGCCAACTTGATATTATTGGGATTTATCATTCCCACCCCGACCATCCCGCAATTCCATCAGAATTCGATCGCCTCTGTGGGTGGCAAGCCTATTCGTATATCATTGTTTCAGTTCTCCAAGGCAAGGCTAGAGACGTATTGAGTTGGAGCCTTGACGATAACCATCAGTTCCAACCAGAAGAGATTGTCGTAGAAAGATTAATTTAGCGATCGCAAATTTAAGCACCAAAATTTAAGAATTGTATCGCGATCGTATCTAGTGTTTTTCCATTTAAGATACGATGTAGGGTCTGTCTGTATTCAAGATAGATTCCATCTCCCCATCACCCCCTCATGATGGTAATCAACCGGAGACGATGTTAATCCGCTCCTTTCCATCAAACTGTTATGCTCAATCCCAATTTGGATGAAATCCAACTCTCACAAGAAGAATACGAACGTTTTTCCCGTCACCTGATTTTGCCAGAAGTCGGACTGGAAGGACAAAAGCGTTTGAAAGCCGCCAGCGTACTGTGTATCGGTACGGGAGGTTTAGGTGCGCCCCTGTTGTTATACTTAGCGGCAGCTGGGATCGGACGCATCGGGATTGTCGATTTTGATATCGTCGATCGCTCCAATTTACAACGTCAGGTGATTCACGGCACATCTTGGGTTGGGAAACCGAAGATTGAATCTGCTAAAGAGCGAATTCTAGAGATTAATCCTCATTGCCAGGTTGACCTTTATGAAACGCGCTTGAGTTCGGAAAATGCGCTGGAAATCCTCAAACCATACGATATCGTCGCTGATGGAACTGACAATTTCCCTACGCGGTATTTGGTAAACGATGCTTGCGTGTTGTTAGATAAACCGAATGTTTACGGTTCTATTTTCCGATTTGAAGGACAAGCGACTGTATTTAACTATCAGGGTGGTCCTAACTACCGCGATTTATATCCCGAACCCCCACCACCTGGGATGGTTCCTTCCTGCGCTGAAGGTGGGGTACTGGGAGTGCTGTGTGGCATCATTGGCACAATTCAAGCAACAGAAACTGTCAAAATCATTTTGGGTAAAGGAACGACTTTGAGCGGGCGTTTGTTGTTATACAATGCCCTCGATATGAAGTTCCGCGAGTTGAAGTTGCGTCCCAATCCCGTGCGTCCGGTAATTGAAAAGTTAGTAGATTACGAACAATTCTGTGGGATTCCCCAAGCGAAAGCAGAGGAGGCAAAACAGCAGATGAATATTCAAGAAATGACGGTACAGGAATTGAAGCAGTTACTCGATAGTGGTGCTGATGATTTCGTGCTGCTAGATGTGCGTAACCCGCACGAGTATGAAATTGCGAAAATTCCCGGTTCGGTATTAGTGCCTTTGCCAGATATTGAGAATGGGGAAGGTGTGGAGAAGGTAAAAGAGATACTCAACGGTCATCGGTTAATTGCTCATTGTAAAGCAGGAATGCGATCGGCTAAGGCTTTGGGTATTTTGAAGCAAGCTGGGATTGAAGGAACGAACGTGAAGGGTGGAATTACTGCCTGGAGTCAGGAAGTCGATCCTTCTGTGCCTCAATATTAGATCCCCCTAACCCCCTTAGAAAGGGGGAAATAATGCAATATCCCCAGGTAGGAGCGCACAGATGTGCGCTCCTACTGATATGTGTAGGTACAAAAAAAGTAGAGACATTAAATCAATGTCTCTACTTGAAGAACTACCTATGTTTGGTTAAACTGTCGCTGAAACAGGTTGATTTAATGCTTGCTTTAAGATGTCTGCTTTGTCGGTTTTTTCCCAAGGCAAGTCTAAGTCATTTCGTCCCAAATGACCGTAGGCAGCAACATCTTGATAGAAGCGACCACCTCTTTCAGCTGGTAGGTTACGCAAGTTGAAGGCGTGGATAATACCAGCTGGACGGAGTTCAAAATTCTGTTGGACTAACTCCAGCAAACGGTCTTCGTCAATTTTGCCAGTGCCGAATGTTTCTACTAAAATGCTAACAGGTCGCGCTACACCGATCGCATAACTCAGTTGCACTTCGCACTTGTCAGCTAACCCAGCAGCAACAATATTTTTTGCCACGTAGCGGCAAGCATAAGCCGCACTGCGGTCTACTTTAGTGGGGTCTTTACCGGAAAAAGCACCGCCACCATGCCGTGAGTATCCACCGTAGGTATCGACAATAATTTTACGTCCAGTTAAGCCGGAATCACCTTGGGGACCGCCAATGACAAACTTGCCTGTGGGGTTGACTAAAAAGCGAGTTTGTGCATCTGGTTTGACCTCAATATCGGCAAAGACTGGCTCTACAACCGCTGACCAGAGGTCTTCTCTAATCTTGGCTTGCACTGCTTTCTCGTCGGTGATGTCGCCAATCGTCGGTGCGTGCTGAGTCGAGATTAAAATCGTATCAATTCCTACAGGTCGTCCGTCTTCATAGGCAATTGTAACTTGAGTTTTGCCATCAGGACGCAAGTACGCCAGTTGACCAGTTTTCCGTACTGCGGCTAGACGGCGAGAAATTCGATGGGCAAGGCTGATAGGCAAAGGCATCAATTCGGGGGTTTCGTTACAAGCGAAACCAAACATGATCCCCTGGTCGCCCGCACCCGTAGAATCAAATATTTCTTCACTAGATTTTTCGCGAGTTTCGTGCGCTGTATCAACGCCTTGAGCAATATCAGCCGATTGTTCGTCTAGGGCAACTAGTACGGAACAGCTATTGGAACAAAAGCCATTGACAGCATCGGTGTAGCCAATTTCAGCAATTTTTTGTCTAGCTAAATTGACATAATTAACTTGAGCTTTGCTAGTAATTTCACCAGTAATTAAGACTAATCCAGTGTTAACGACTACTTCTGCTGCGACTCGGCTGGTGGGGTCTTGCGCCAGTAGTGCATCTAAGATAGTGTCGGAAATTTGATCGCAGATCTTATCAGGATGACCTTCAGTGACTGATTCTGAGGAAAATAGGTAGCGACGAGACAAAGGCAGTTCCTCCTTGGAGTTGCTGATATTGAGTAAGTTTGCTTTGAGTGTAGCTATGTCAATCGGCGATCGCCGCCGTTTTACCACTATTTACAATTATTGTGTGGGTGCTATCCCCTCAGCGATTAAAAGCTAGATAGACGGTGTGTATTTTAGCCTATCTCAAACAAGTCGGTTTGTAAAAATTCTAGTAGGAAATTTGCCATCTTAACGCAACAGGTGTATTAAGTCTGTGTAAAGTTCGATCGTTTCACAGCTAACCTAAAATGCGCTTAAGTAAGGGTAACTTGCCGCGATAGGGAGGATAGCGTAAATTAATCTCGATCGCCAGGGAACGATACAGTACGCTCTTGTAGTGCGAAAATATGTCAAAACTAGCCTTGCCGTGATATTTTCCCATGCCACTACTACCCACTCCACCAAAGGGTAATGTGGGAACGACAAATTGCAATACGGTGTCGTTGATGCAGGCGCTACCAGAGGAAGTTTCTGCTAGAACGCGCTTTTGCAGGTTTCTGTCACGAGAAAAGAGGTATAAAGCCAACGGTTTCGATCCTTGATTAACGATCGCGATCGCCTCAGATATATCTTGGTAAGTCACGACTGGTAAAATGGGACCAAAAATTTCTGACTGCATTGCTGGCACGTCTAGGGAAGCTAACTCAATGACAGTGGGTGCAATATAGCGTGACTCGGCATCTGTTTCTCCCCCAAAAACTATCTTGCCATCCGCTAGCAAGGCAACTAAGCGATCGAATTGTTTGCGATCGATAATTCTGCCATAATCGGGGCTATTCGCGGGTTGCGCGCCGTAAAATTCAGCGATGCATTTTTGAATTTTCTCGATAAATTGTTGTTTAATTGCTTCCGGGACTAAAAGATAGTCGGGGGCAATACAACTTTGTCCAGCATTAATAAATTTTCCCCAAGTAATTCGCTTGGCAGCATACTCAAGATTGATGTCAGTATCGACAATACAAGGACTTTTACCACCTAGTTCTAAGACAACTGGAGTTAAGTGCTTGGCTGCCGCTGCCATCACAATTTTACCTATATTCGTACTCCCCGTAAAAAAGATCAGATCGAATTTTTCTGTTAAGAGTTTTTGACTAGTTTCGACTCCGCCTTCCACCACTGAAATATATGTGGAATCAAAATATTTTTGTAACATTTTAGCTAAGACCGCAGCAGCGTGAGTAGCGATTTCTGATGGTTTAATAATCGTACAGTTGCCCGCTGCGATCGCCCCCACGAGTGGAGTAATAGCTAACTGCAATGGATAATTCCACGGACTAATAATTAAAACAATTCCTAGCGGTTCTGGATAGATTTTGCCAGCACCAGGTAGTTGTTCAAGCGGAACGGCAGCTTTATGGGGTTTTATCCAACTTTTTAGATGTTTAATGGCATAGTCGATCTCTTTCTTGACTACGGTAATTTCTGTTAAGTATATTTCAACAACTGGTTTATGGAGATCTGCTTGTAATGCCTCGTTAATAGCAATTTCGTACTCAACTATCGCCTGTTTGAGGATTTTTAGCTGGGCAAGCCGAAAGTCTATCGATCGCGTTTTACCAGTTTGAAAAAATTCTCTTTGTTGGCGTAGCAGCTCGGAGTAATTCATCTTTTTTAATTATTTCACTACACTTTGATAGTGAAGTGCTTGCAATAGCACATACAATATTGATATAATTTACTTCACAATGGGAATATAATTGCTTTTTTAAATTGCGTTTATATTTCCATTATTGAACTAAACTACTTTACTACAATTAGGTTTTTAAAACAAGTCGCAACAGCGATCGCTTCTCATAAAATCAATTGCAGAAAAGTCTAGCTCAATGTGAGCGATCGCCCTTGCAAATGACAAATGACGAATGACAAACAACAAGCGAATCTACTTCATCACAGGTAGGCTCACCCTAAAAGTACTACCTTTTCCAAGTTCGGAATCAACTTGTAGCGTACCTTGATGGGCTTCGACAATGCGGCGTGATAAATACAGTCCTAAGCCGCTACCGGAACGCCTATGGCTACCTTGACGGAATCGTTGAAACAAAGTCTCTCTATCTTCAAAGGAAATACCGGAACCCGTATCGATCACGTCTACTTGTAAATAAGAGTCAGGATTGGTAGACACGCAAACGGTAACGGAACCTTTATCGGTAAATTTAAGGGCGTTGCCCACCAGATTAGTAAAGAGACGATGCAATTCCAAGCGATCGCCAGAAACTTGCACAGATGGAATTGGCTGCTGTTGTTGTAACTGGAGCGATACACCTTTATCTTGTGCCAGAGGAGATAGTTCTTTTACGATATCTTCTAGCAAATTTTGCAAGTCTACTGGAAAGAATGCCAAGGTCTTGCGCCCAGCCTCAAAACGATAGACTTCCAACAGCGTATTGACCATTTGCAGCAGATTCTGATTGCTGCGAATCATCGTTGCGATCGCTTCATGGATCGGTGGCGATAGTTCTCCTAACGCCCCTTGCGCGAGAAGTACGAGCATTCGGTCGGCAGCAACAAGGGGAGTCCGAAGGTCGTGCGTTAAACGAGAGACAAAATCTTCTCTTTGACGGGCAATTTCATCCCGTTCGTCTACGCTGTGCTTCAACCGTAGTAGCGATCGCACTCTTGCCAAAAGTTCTTCGACTTCGACAGGCTTGCGGATAAAATCGTCTGCACCCGTATCCAAACCTTTAGCCACACTAGGTTGGTCGTAAGCAGTAATCAGTAAAATTGGAATGAAAGGTAGTTTGGCATTTTGCCGGAGGCGCTGAGTCACCTCAAACCCATCCATTCCTGGCATCATCACATCAAGCAGAACGAGATGAGGCGGTGATTTTTCAACTTCTGCTATTGCAGTGGGACCGTCTTCTGCCGTAGTAATGGTGTATCCTTCTTCCTCCAAAATCGTTTGAATTAGGAACACATTATCGGGAGAGTCGTCAACCACGAGAATTCGGTCGGCTTTGGAGGATGGGATAGTCATGAAATCCGCACGCTGCTCAATAAATTAAGATTTTAATATTTTCTAAATATCTATTCGTTGGTATCATTCTTCCTTGTCGTTCCAAAATTAACCTCTTACCCAAGAGAGAATGTTTCTCCAACTACAGATCGTTACATTTTTTGGCAATGTTCGATCGCGGTAGCAAATTCACCTGCCGAGCGAGCAATTGAGGCAAAAAGTTCGCTTCGGCAGATAGATAACAATCTGAAATAGTCAGCATCAGCGATAGTACCAGCGTCTATAACCAACAGCTAACAACCATTTAAAACAAAAAATATCTTTGTGCCATTGGTAAGATTGTAGCTGGTTCGCAAGTGAGAAGCTCTCCATCTGCCCTAACTTCGTAGGTTTCAGGATCGACTTCGATGCGAGGTAGGGCATCGTTTAATTTTAAATCCTGCTTACCGATTTGACGGGTTTGTGAGACAGCCACAGCAGGTTTTTGTAAACCTAACCGAGAAGGAATTTCTTGTTCTAGGGCAATTTGAGAAACAAAAGTCAAGGATGTTGCCGCGATCGCACCGCCAAAACTAGCAAACATGGGACGCATGTGAACTGGTTGGGGAGTGGGAATACTAGCGTTAGCATCACCCATTTGCGACCAAGCAATTAATCCGCCTTTCAGCACAATTTCCGGTTTCACGCCAAAAAATGCCGGTCGCCAGAGACACAAATCGGCAAGTTTCCCCACTTCCACAGAACCGACATAATTAGCAATACCGTGGGTAATAGCGGGGTTGATCGTGTACTTGGCAACGTACCTTTTGGCGCGGAAATTGTCATTTTCTATAGATCCCCCATCGGGAGAAGATAAATGCCCCCTTTGCACTTTCATTTTATGTGCCGTCTGCCAAGTACGGATAATCACTTCCCCTACTCTTCCCATCGCTTGAGAGTCGGAGGAAATCATGCTGAATGCCCCTAAATCGTGCAAAATATCTTCTGCGGCGATCGTTTCTCGACGAATGCGCGACTCGGCAAAGGCGACATCTTCGGCAATACTTGGATCGAGGTGATGGCACACCACCAACATATCTAAGTGTTCATCCAGGGTATTGAGCGTATAAGGGCGCGTAGGATTGGTAGAAGATGGTAAAACGTTGGCTTCACCGCAAACTTTAATAATATCTGGGGCGTGACCGCCGCCAGCCCCTTCTGTATGGTATGTATGAATCGCCCGTCCTTTAAAAGCACCGATGGTAGTTTCAACAAACCCAGCTTCGTTGAGGGTATCGGTGTGAATCGCGACTTGGACATCATGTCGGTCGGCGACATCCAAACAAGTATCGATCGCGGCGGGAGTCGTTCCCCAATCTTCATGCAATTTCAAACCCATTGCCCCAGCTGCAATCTGTTCGACTAAGCCTTGAGGTTGACTGCTGTTACCCTTACCGAGAAAACCTAAATTGACGGGAAAGGCATCGGCGGCTTGCAACATCCGGTAAATGTTCCAAGGTCCAGGGGTACAGGTTGTGGCATTCGTACCTGTAGTGGGTCCCGTACCTCCACCAATCATAGTTGTCACACCAGAGGCGATCGCCGTTTCAATTTGCTGGGGACAGATAAAGTGAATGTGACTGTCGATCCCACCAGCCGTGACGATTGCGCCTTCTCCTGCTAAGACTTCCGTACCAGGACCGATGATAATATCTACGTTGTCTTGAATGTAAGGATTGCCAGCTTTGCCAATTTTGTAAATCTTACCGTCTTTAATTCCGATATCGGCTTTGACAATCCCCCACCAATCGAGGATTAGAGCGTTGGTAATGACTAAATCGACAGCACCATCAGCATTAGCAATGGGAGATTGTCCCATCCCATCGCGGATGACTTTACCACCACCAAACTTGACTTCATCACCGTAGGTGGTAAAGTCTCGTTCGACTTCGATAAATAATTCTGTATCGGCGAGACGGATGCGATCGCCTGTTGTGGGACCGAAGGTTTCGGCGTAGGCACGGCGATCCATGCGATAGCTCATAGATATTCCTTGTCAGAGTCTATAGGAGATTGAACCATACAGATACAGAAAATATCGAGAAAAATTTTATATAGGTTTCACAAATTTCACGAAAACTATCCGTCTAGCGCTCCATTGACACTACTGTTGAAGCCATAGACATGTCTAGTTCCAGCTAAGGGGATAATGGTAACTTCCCGTTCGTCTCCTGGTTCAAACCGGACAGCCGTACCTGCGGGAATATCTAAGCGCATCCCTTTTGCCCGTTCTCGATCGAATTCTAAGGCAGGATTGACTTCAAAAAAATGATAATGAGAACCAACTTGGATCGGGCGATCGCCTGTATTTGCTACTCGTAAAACAGTTGTGGGACGACCTGCATTTAATTCAATTTCCCCTGACTGGACGATCGTTTCACCTGGAATCATTGCCTATTCCTCGTCTTGCTATTTGCTGATGAAATAAAAACATTGTAGCGATCGCTGACACCGAGCGCTTTCGCACGCCAAAATATAATCGGTTTGGTGTCAACTATTGCTAGCCACCAAATCTTATGCACAAAATGTTAATTAGTGCAAACTTGTTTGAAGTTCATTATGAACTTACTTCAAAAAATTGCCCATAGCAATTTTTTTCTATGTTATTGAAAATACACTTGGTTAACCAAAAGTGAGTACGATCGCTATTTCTAGCTATGAGATTATTAATAAAATTTACGAAAGCGATCGCTCGGTAGTTTATCGAGCGTGGCGAATCCGCGATCGTCAACCAATTATTCTGAAAATTTTAAAAGCAGAGCAACCTAGTTTAGAAGAGCTGATTCGGTACAAGCAAGAATATGAGATTACCCATTCTTTAAATTTATCTAGAGTCGTAAAAGCTTACAGTTTAGAAAATTTCCAAAACACTGTATTAATTACTTTAGAAGATGTTGGCGGTGAGTCTTTAGAAATTCTCAGTAAAGCTAAAAAGATCGGTCTTAAAAATTTTCTTGAAATTGCTATTCTCATAGTAGAGAGTTTATGCCAAGTTCATGCGGCAAATATAATTCATAAAGATATTAGTCCGGCTAATATAGTTTTTAATTCTGCTACCAAGCAACTCAAAATTACTGACTTTGGAGTTGCTACTGTTTTATCTAAAGAAACTCCTAATTTTAGTCATCCTAGTATTTTAGAAGGAACTCTGAATTACATATCTCCAGAACAAACTGGCAGAATGAACCGCAATGTTGATTATCGAACAGATTTTTATTCTTTAGGAGCAACTTTCTATCAATTACTCACCCACCAACTACCATTTGATACTGACGATCCTTTAGAACTCATTCATTGTCACCTTGCTAAGCAGCCAATTCCGCCCCACCAAATCGATCCTAGTATCCCTCTAGCTCTTTCACAAATTATTATAAAACTATTGGCAAAAACCGCTGAAGCGCGTTACCAAAGTGCCTGGGGAATCAGAGCAGACTTAAAAAAATGTTGGCAGCAATTAGAGAATAATCATACTATTACAGAATTTGAATTAGGCAAAGAAGATGTTTCCGACAAACTACAAATTCCCCAAAAGCTTTACGGTAGAGAACGAGAGATTAAGATTCTATTAGCGGCTTTTGGGAGAGTCTGTGAAGAAGGACAAAGAAGACAAGGAGGACAAGAGATACCAATTACCAATTACCAATTCAAACCCGAATTAGTCTTAGTTCGTGGATATGCTGGAATTGGCAAATCATCTCTCGTACAGGAAACTTTTAAACTAGTTACTCAAAAAAAAGGATATTTTGTTCAAGGAAAATACGAGCAATATCAACGGCATATTCCTTATTTTGGCTTAATTAAAGCACTGCAAGAATTAGTTCGACAACTCTTATTAGAAGACTCAGATCGATTAGCAAAGTGGCGAGATTGCATTCTCACTACTTGCGGAGAGAATATCGGCGTTCTGATCGATGTTGTTCCCGATTTATCATTGCTTTTAGGTCAACACTCAGCGATCGCAACTTTAAATTCAACAACAGCAGAGCATCGGTTTAAATTAGTATTTCAGAAGTTGATTCAAGTATTTGCCCAGGCAGAACATCCACTCATAATTTTTTTAGACGATCTTCAATGGGTAGATAGAGCTACTCTACAATTAATTCAGATTTTAGTCGCGGAAGGAAAGCAGTATTTATTTTTGATTGGGGCATATCGAGACAATGAAGTTAATGTTTTTCATCCTCTCAGCTTGAGTTTAGAAGAGTTAACCAAATTTGGAGTCACAATTCATTATATCTCTTTAACACCTCTTAATATATCTCAGATTAATCAGCTACTTTTGGAAACTCTTAAGTGCGATCGCGAGGTGACAGAACCTTTAGCAAAACTGATTTTAGAGACAACTCGCGGTAATCCATTTTTTATTAGTGAGTTTATCGCTTATTTAGAAGCAGAAGACTTATTAAAATTTGAACGAGCGAGACAAATTTGGTACTGGAATTTAACAGAAATTCAACTAGCTCAAGCAACTCATAATAATCTTACCGAGCTTCTCGTTAAGAAAATTCAAAAGCTCGATAACAATACACAACAAATTTTAAAACTAGCAGCATGTATTGGTAGTTCGTTTGAGTTATCTACTTTAGTTGGCTGTATGACAAAACCTGCTGAAGTCATAGTGGCACTTCTACAACCAGCGATCGCTGCTAGTTTAATTATCCCTATTGGCAACGATCGCACGGCAATTGAGTTAGGTATTTCTCTAACACGAATATTAACAGTAAGATATAAATTCGCTCACGATCGCATTCAACAAGCCGCCTACTCGTCGATTCCAGAAGGTACAAAACAAACTTTACATCAAATAGTTGGTCGAACCCTACTACAAAATACTCTAGCAGACAAGCAAGAAGAAAAAATTTTTGATATTGTCAATCATCTGAATTTTAGTATCTCTTTGTTACAGAACCAAACTGAAAAAGATGAATTAGCAGCACTAAACTTAACTGCTGCCAAAAAAGCTAAAGAATCCATTGCCTATGAGTCAGCATTAAGTTACGCAAGTTTGGGTATCAAACTTATTGAGGAAAAAAGCTGGCAACGACAATACGAGCTTTCACTTGCTTTATTTTTAGAAGCAGCGGCAGCAGCATATTTGTGTGGCAAATTTACCTCAACAGAAAATTATACAGATATCGTACTACAACAAGCAAAAAATTTATTAGATAAAGTTAAAGTCTATGAAATTAAAATTCTCGCTCATGTTGCCCAAGGAAAACCACTTGCAGCTGTCAGCATAGCAATATACGCCTTGCGGCTTTTAGGAGTTAATTTACCTCACCGAGCGAGTAAATTTAAGATTTTACTAGCGGCGATCGCCACCAAATTTAGCTTATGTCATAAACACATTGAGGCACTAATTAATCTACCATCTATGAGCAATCCCCATACATTAGCAGCGATGAAAATTATGGGAATTGCTGGTTCGCCTACATACAATGCTGCGCCACAATTCGCTCCCTTATTAGCATTTGCTGGAGTCAATCTATCACTAAAATATGGTAATACAGCAATGTCTGCTTATGGTTATGCCAGTTACGGTGTGATGTTATGTGGCATATTGGGGAATATTGATGCTGGCTATCAATTTGGTAAACTTGCTTTAGACCTATTAGAAAAGTTTCAGGCAAAGGAATTAAAAGCTAGAACCTTCATGGTGTTTAATAATTTTATTCGACACTGGAAGGAACATGTTAGAGAAGGCTTACCATCCCTCATAGAAGCTTATCAAAGTGGATTAGATACTGGCGACATTGAATTTGCTGCCTATTGCGGGTTTATTTACTGCTATCATTCCTATTTTGTCGGCAAGGAATTGACAGCACTCGCCCAAGAAATGGAAACATATTTACAAGCAAGCGATCGCCTCAAACAAGAGACAGCCTTGAATTTACTACAACTTTATAGACAATCTGTCGCAAACTTGTTGGAGACAACAGAAAATCCGTGTTTTTTTAGAGGCAAGTACTACGACGAAAAAAAGATGCTGTCATTACTATTAGCAGTGAATCATAAAACTGCTTTATTTCACTTATATTGTCAGAAACTTGTACTCAATTATCTATTCGAGGCATACGAGTGCGCTGCTGAAAATGCATTGCAAGCAAAAAAATATACAGATGGTGTTATTGCTTCTCTATCTTTACCTATTTTTAATTTTTATCATTCTTTAACTTTAATATCCACATATAGCTCTACTTCAATTTGGCAAAAAAAGCGTATTTTAAAACTTGTCAAGATGAATCAAAGGCAAATGCAAAAATGGGCAAATTCTGCACCAATGAATTATTTGCATAAGTATTATTTAGTTGAAGCTGAGAGAAATCGAGTTCTTGGCAATTGTAACCAAGCAATAGATAACTACGATCGCGCCATTACTTTAGCTCAAAAAAATGCATACTTACAAGAAGAAGCATTAGCAAACGAACTAGCAGCTAAATTCTATTTAGAATTAGGTAAAGACACGATTGCTCGCATTCATCTTTTAAATGCTAGATCTTGTTATCTAGTCTGGGGTGCAATAGCTAAAGTAAAGGCTTTAGATACCAAATATGCTCGATTATTATTTACCTTGGCAAATCAGTCTCATAAATTCACTGCAAGCCATAACATTAATATTCATACATCCGATCGCTTACTCGATTTAAATACATTTATTAAAGCCGCACAGATCGTTTCTGGCGAAATTGTTTTTCAGGACTTAATTCATAAAATAATGCAAACTGCAATCGAGAATGCAGGCGCGGAGTTAGGCTTTTTATTATTGATTCGAGATCAAAAGCTAGTTATAGAAGCAGCTATATCTATCGCATCATCTGAGCAAACGCTCTCATTTCCTATGGCAGTGACAAGCGATCTGCTACCAATTTCTTTAATTAACTATGTAGCCGAGCATAAACTTGATGTCGTGCTACAAAACACTATTGATAGTTACAATTTTGCCCGCGATCCTTACGTTCAATCGCATAAACCCAAATCAGTATTGTGCGCCCCTATTTTGAATCAAAATCAACTCGTAGGCATTTTCTATTTAGAAAATAATCTTGCCACAGGTGCATTTACGAGCGATCGCTTAGAAATTTTGCGATTGCTCTGTTCTCAAGCGGCAATTTCCTTAAAAAATGCCCAACTGTACCAAGACTTACAGCGATCGGAACTGAAAGAACGAGAAAAAGCTAGTCAATTAGAAAAATCATTAAAAGAACTGCAAATCGCTCAAGATCGTCTCGTACAAGTTCAAGAACAACTACTGCATGATGCCTTTCACGATCCCCTCACCGATTTACCCAATCGTGCTTGGTTGATCGAGCGTTTAGAACAAGCGATCGAAATGCACAAATGCTATCCAGATTATCTCTATGCTTTACTGTTTATCGACCTAGACCGTTTTAAAGTTGTGAATGATAGTTTAGGGCATTTGGTAGGAGATGAGTTAATTAAAAGTGTTGCTAGTAGGTTAAAACTTACTTTACGTGCCTCAGATACAGTAGCGCGACTCGGAGGCGATGAATTTGTAATTCTACTAGAAAACATTCGCGATCTCGAAGAAGCAACTGTGGTAGCAGACAGAATTCAAGCACGCTTAAAACAACCGTATCGACTGCTGGAATATGAAGTTTTTACCAGCGCGAGTATTGGCATCACGTTCAGCACGATGAATTACGAACGAGCAAGCGATGTTCTCAGAGATGCGGATGCAGCCATGTATCATGCAAAAGAGCAACATAAAGGACGATATCAAATCTTTGCCCCCGCAATGCAAGCCCGCGCGATCGCCCGTTTGCAATTAGAAAGCGATTTGCGACGGGCGATCGCCCAACAAGAATTATCTTTACATTACCAACCAATTATTCAACTTTCTAGCGGCTGTCTGACTGGATTTGAAGCTTTGATCCGCTGGTATCATCCCCAGCAAGGTTGGATCGCACCAACAGAATTCATTCCAGTTGCAGAAGAAACTGGATTGATCGATTCTTTGGGTTGGTGGGTATTGCAGCAAGCCTGTCTGCAATTACAAACTTGGCGCGAACGATTTCCTAAATATCATAGCCTTGCAGTCAACGTTAATTTGTCAGTGCAACAACTCAAACAAGCAGATGCAGCCGAACGGATCGAGCAAATTTTACAGACAACTCAACTGCCAGGAGAATGTTTGAAACTTGAAATTACCGAAAGCTGCTTGTTAGAAACAGCAGACTTAGCCCCACAGTTACTAGAACGTCTTCAAGCTTTAGGAGTTCAACTGTGTATCGATGATTTCGGTACGGGTTATTCTTCTCTAAGTCGCCTGCACGATCTACCCATTGATACGCTGAAAATCGATCGCTCTTTTGTCAACCATCTCGAATCTAGTCGTCACACTGAAATCGTCCAGACAATCGTTACACTAGCACGCAGTTTGGGCATAGATGCAGTAGCAGAAGGCATAGAAACCCAATTGCAGTTAGAAAAACTACAACAGCTTGGCTGCGATTTAGGGCAAGGATATTTATTTTCTCAACCTGTAGACAGTCAGAAGGCGGAAAAATGGTTGAATAAGTAATTCGGGAGTCGGTACGGGCGGGTTTGGAAACCCGCCCGTACGGGAGTCGAGAGTCGGGAGTAAAAGGCAATACAGTTCAGATCGGACTCGATCCCCCCAACCCCCCTTAACAAGGGGGGCTTTGTTTCCCCCTTGTTAAGGGGGGCTGGGGGGATCTTCGAGGATCGATCGCTTTTAACTGAAATGTATTGGAGTAAAAGGTTACTAACGACTCACAAATGACAAATGACTAACTATCAAATTGTGTTTCACAAAAACATTGGAGAATTTCAATACAGTTAGCGATCGCTCCTAAATGAGCAATTTCATATCCGTGAGTGTTTTGGGTTGGAAATGCCAAACACGCAGCACGCGCAACGTGTCCGAATTTCATGGCGATTGAAGCGTCGCTGCCAAACCCGCTGAGGGTTGCTAACTGCAAGGGAACATTCTTTGCTTCTGCTGCATGACGCAGTTGTTGGTTCAAACCTTCATCGTAAATTCCATAACCATCTTGAGACAAAATTACGGGCGCTTCCCCAGACTGAATTGGATACTCTGAAGAGAGAGGGCAGATTTCTAAGGCGATTAATCCATCCAAGCGTTGCTGCTGCGTGAAATATAGCGCCCCAATTGCTCCCACTTCTTCTTTTGCAGAAGCTACCAAATAGATATCTACTGCTGGTTGTTTAATTCTCTCAGCTAAAGCCAGCAAGATCGCAACGGAAGCTTTGTTATCTAAAGTGTAGCTGGCAATATGGTCTTTTAATCCGATCGGACGCTTGCGATGCTTGCCAATTACCATCCGCGTACCCGCACGAACTCCCGCAGCTGCGAGTTCTTCAGGAGTACGCATAGTTTCAATCCAGGCATCTTCCCATCTTACAGGCGTATCTTCCTGCTGCACTTTTTGGGGCGACTCGTGGGAAACGTGGCGAGAACCAAAGCTGAGAATGCCGCTAATAGTTTCGTTGTCTCCCAGCAGATCCACGACTCCTTCGCCATATACCCAAGGGAAAGCACCGCCTAGTTTTCTAACTTCTACGCACCCATCATCGCCTACATGCTTGACAATTGCGCCAATTTCATCTTTGTGGGCAGTAATCGCGATCGCACCTTGAGGATCTCGCCCAGGAATTTTGGCAATAATATTGTCAGCACGATCTAGCCACACTTCTACCCCCAAGGCAGAGAAGCGATCGAGCAAGAATTGATTAATCTCTGCCTCGACTCCACTGGGAGAGTGATGCATGACTAATTCTTCGATAGTGGTAAATAGGCGATCGTAGTTAGACACGAAGAATGAATGAGAATGAGGTGTAGAGATGTTGTCTGCAATGCCTCTACAGTAACAAGGGCTGAGCGATTAACTCCATCGATCTTCGATAATTGTTCCTCATCTCTTGTTCTTGTATAGCGATACCGTAGTCCCTGCCGCAGTACCAAGGGTAGCCAACATGAATGCGTTTAATCCAGCAGTTGATGATTCAGAAGATGATTTAGCAGTAGATGCAGATTTGAGGCTAGATAAAGCTAATTCTCCTACTAATGCATGGACTCCAGTTGTGGGGTGCAAATTGTCCCAGAAGAGATATTCGTTAGGATTGCTGCATACGCTTGTTCGAGTCAAGCAAGTATCGGTGACATTGGTAAGCCCAAACTCAGATGGATTGGCGATCGCACGTCTGAATAGAGAATTCACGTCCACTGAGACAATATTAGTATTGGTTCTCTTATCCAAGACTTGCAAAGTTGCTGCCAAGCCAGTGTTGTGGAATTGAGTCAAAGCATTCAGGGTGTTAGCAATTTCTTGATTATTTCTAGTAGCGGGAATGCGCCCCAAATCTGGTAAATTTACTACTAAAATATGTCTTGCCCCGCGCTCTGCGAGAGTACTTACTGCTGATGTAATATTGTTAACTGGTACGAACGGATCGGTGACTCCACCTCCTAAATAGTCATTTGCTCCCACCCATATAACATAAAGCGCTCTGCGATCGGCTTTGGGATGCCGAGCTTTAAAATTCTCTAGCTGCTGCTGTAATCCTGGTAAAGGAGGCGTGTTGGGAGGTAGTGGGGCAGTAGTATTATTCTTGCCAGTCGTGGCTCCGCCAAAAGCGTAATTCGTAAGGCGATCGCGACTTAACCCTAAATTGTCTACTAGATAATCTATCCAGATCGAACCGTTAGAGAAACGTCCTTCAGAGTACGGCGGACTGGGAGGAATGCCTGTAGCTGTAGCTTGAAATGTATTCCCCGTATCGGAAAGACTATCGCCAAACACGACGATCTGACTGAAAGGAGTTTTTGCTTGTGCTTGTAGGGGGACAATACACGAACCGATCGCAAGTCCCGTAGCGAGAATTTTGATTCTAACGTTCTCTTTTTTTGCCATCTAATTTTACCAGGGAGCGCACGAGCGCACGAGCGCACGAGCAGAGGGAGAATTTAATTCCTAATTCCGACTTCTGACTCCTGACTCTTGACTCCTGACTCCTGATTCCTGTTTGCTGACAACTGACAGAAAATTCTACCATTAGTTAGAATCATCTTCCCTGCTAGACATACAACAATCCCCTGCTATACTACAATGTATTACAAAGGAGTTAGCACGATTTGTTCGAGCTATCTGCCAACAACAGCCCTAAGTCAGCACCACAATCTATGACTAGCATTGCTAGATCGTCACAAACTGAAGCGGTAGCGCTCGCAGCCTACGACCTGTGGAAATCCTATCGCGATCGCCCAGTCGTACAGGGAGTCAACTTCACGCTCAATCCAGGAGAGATTTTAGGCTTGCTCGGTCCCAACGGTGCGGGAAAAACGACGATTGTGAGAATGCTTTATGGTTCTGTCAGACCCGATCGCGGCTTCGTCCAGTTAGGGCAAAATAAAATTCAGTTGCAGGGACGAGCAGCTAGAGCAAAAATGGGAATTGTCACCCAAGAAGACAATCTCGACCCTGACTTTACAGTTTGGGAAAATTTAACTTATTTCGCCCACCACTATAGAATTACTGGAGCGGCAGCACGTCAACGTGCCGGGGAATTGTTGGCTCTGGTAGGATTAGACGACCGTGGCAGTTCCCTGGTTGACGAACTTTCAGGTGGGATGAAGCGGCGGTTGGTGCTAGCACGCGCTTTGATTAACCATCCTCAAGTCGTATTTCTCGACGAGCCGACAACAGGACTCGACCCAAATGCACGACAAGATTTTTGGCGTTTGGTACTGCAATTAAAACAAAACGGTTGTGGGGTACTGTTGACAACTCATTATATGGATGAAGCGCAACGGCTGTGCGATCGCTTGTTGTTACTCCAGCAGGGCAAAATTCTCGATCGCGGCACGCCCGCAGAGTTAATCGAACGTACAGTAGGTTTAGAAGTGGCGGAAATTATCGGGATTCCTGAATCTACGATTCAACAGCTTGCCCAACAAGCAGGTACTTGGTATCACCCATTTGGCAATAGCTATTTACTTGGGCTACCAGCAGATCCCCAATTTTGGCAGCAGCTCCATACCATAACACCAACTCCGCCCATTCGTCGTCCCACTAATCTCGAAGATGTTTTCTTACGACTGACAGGAACAGCACTGGCATGAAACGGATTTCAGTTACGGCTTGGGGTATATATTCTGTCTGGCGTCGTCATGCCAAGGTGTATCAAAAAACTTGGTTAGTTAACAGTTTGCCACCATTATCCGAGCCTTTAATCTATTTAATTGCCTTCGGCTACGGTTTAACCCCTCTGATTGGCGATGTAACTTATCAAGGGCAAACCGTTAGCTACTTACAATTTATTGCCCCCGGCATGATTGCAGTAGGAGTACTCTTTCAATCTTTTTTTGAAGGTTCTTTCGGTAGTTTCATCCGTTTGAGTTACCAAAAAACATGGCAAGCACTACTCACCGCACCTCTGAGTTTTACTGAAGTCTTCTTAGGCGATTGGTTGTGGGCAACGACGAAAGGCTCGATTGCAGGAATACTGACCGGTCTAGTTGCAATGAGTTTAGGGCTATACTCGGGTTGGCATTTGCTAGGATCTCTACCTTTAATTATCTTGGGTAGTATGCTATTTGGTGCGCTAGGGCTGTTTACTGCGGGTACGGTGCGGACTGTCGATCAAATTAACGTGCCGATCTTCTTATTTGTTGTCCCCATGTTTACCATTTGTGGGACATACTTCCCGCGCAATACTCTCCCACCAGTGTTGGGTTATGTTGCTAATATCTTACCCTTATCAGCACTAGTTGACCTGCTGCGTTGGTCGCTGGGTTTGCCTCAATTCTGGTATTTACAGGTTGTGTGGTTACTCTTGTGGTTGAGCGTTTTTACCGTATTAGCTTGGCGACAGATTTATCCGCAGTTAATTCAATAGTTGAACTGAACCATCTCAGAATAATTCTAGCGATCGCACCAGCATTGATAAAATCGGGATGACTGGATTCGAACCAGCGGCCCCTTCGTCCCGAACGAAGTGCGCTACCAAGCTGCGCTACATCCCGCGATCGTTTTGAGTCATTAGACGAACTCAACCTCAAAGCATTGTAACATACCTGTCTACCTGCTGAAATTTCGCTTTTGGGTCAGACAGGGGATGAGGTACATAGATCTGTAGGGGCGCACAGCTAGCTGTGCGCCCCTACGCATGTATTACACCTGCATGGAAAACGCTATAGAATTTCAATGTTTCTGTAAAGTTTGAAATTTTATATATCAAGCAGTATATGGATCGGCTAAAATGAGTAAAAGTTTTCACAGAGAGAACAGCTTACTGTTTGCGCGATGAAATAGCAAGAATGGCTCTCAGGAAAACTTGATTATACATATCTTTCTACGCGAGAAACCGAGAAGAAATCGCCTGAGCTTTTTGGCTCAGGCAACTTATAACCTGGTCCACTTCTTCAGACTACTTCACGCTAATTTAGATCGATAACAGTAAATTTCCCTAAAACCGATAGAGTAGTTACTAATAAAATCAGTATAAATATGGTAGCTATCTGATTTGTCAAGATTTTCCCAGCCCTTCAACGCACAATTCATTGAGTTCGTGCAGATTTTGTACAGCAAAAAACAGGGATATGGCATGACTAAATCCCTATTAGTAGCTCAGGCAAAGCTAGACTGAACTGTGATGCTAACTCAATCGAAACACGAGAAAGATTCAATCTGCGCTCTGAATAATTTGTCACTTTGGCTCGGTAAATGACAGTCGTTCGCCAAACTCTTCATTGTAGCCTTCTTCACCGTGTTCGCTAATATCCATACCTTGAAGTTCTGCTTCTGGTTTGAGTCGCAGTCCTACAGTAATATCCAAAATTTTCATTAAGATAAAAGTCCCGATCGCGGCGATCGCGTAAGCAATTAAAACTACAACAATTTGAACGATAAACTGGTTGAAATTTCCCCGTAACAAACCATCTTTACCAGCTGAATTAACTTCCGTAGTAGCGAAGATACCCGTGAGAATTGCGCCCACTGTTCCGCCCACACCATGTACGGGAAAAGTATCGAGGGAATCGTCAAATTGCAACTTTGCTTTAAAAGTAACGGCATAGAAGCAGACTAAAGCAGCCGACATCAGCATAAATGCCGTATCTGCTGCGGTTTGCGCGTTGGCGATCGCAGCAGTTGCGTCACTTGGTGCAGCAACTGCTTGTCCCGCAAGTGAGAATATTAGCCCCAAGACAATGGCGATCGCGAGCGAAACTTTTTGCAACACTGATTTTTCCTTAGACTTCCAACAGTTGTAAAACAATTTCATCTATGCCGCGTGGATACCATTCCATCAATATCTAAGCCACGATTCTGTGTTCAGAAATACATTTTACCTGCTGTCATCCCCCTTGCGATAGAGCGATAAAAAACCTGCTAGCAGTTTCAATTGGATTGAAACTGACAGCAGGTTATTTTTACTTAACTAGCTACGAACTAGAAAAAGTTTAGTTAAAAAGCCTAGTAAGGATTGCTGGATACATCGCCAGCCCGCTTACCCATATTAGTAGCACTAGTATCAGCAAACCCAGTCACATCAGTTTCTTTGAGAAAGCCACTGTATGCTTCCATACCATGTTCGCCAATATCCAAGCCTTCAAATTCCTCTTCGGCAGTCACGCGAATTCCCAAAGTTGCTTTCAGCGCTAGCCAAAAGATAGTAGATAACAGGACAGTCATACCACCAACGGTGATGATACCGATGAACTGCGCCCATAGTTGTGAGAAACCACCACCGAGCAGCAATCCTCTCGCAGGTCCCAATCCGTCTTCATACAAGTTCAGCGCTCCACCTGGACCTTCAGCAAATAAACCTACGCACAGAGTCCCGAATATACCGCAGACAAGGTGAACGGAGGTTGCACCTACAGGGTCATCAATTTTGATTTTGTCGAAGAAGGTAACGGAGAAAACAACGATGATACCAGCAATTAGACCAATTACCGCCGACCAAGGCACGCTAACAAAAGCACAAGGAGCAGTAATTGCTACCAAACCCGCCAGAATCCCGTTGATAATCATGGACAAGTCAGGTTTACCTAAGTAAAGCCAAGCAACGATAGTAGCAGCAATCCCGCCCATAGAACCAGCTAGGTTGGTCGTGACTGCAATATGAGCAATACTGGGGCTGACTGCCATCGTAGAACCAGGGTTGAAACCAAACCAGCCCAACCACAGAATTAAACAGCCTAGAGTGGCAATACTCATGTTATGCCCGGGCATGGCGACTGAAGTGCCATTTTGGTATTTACCGATCCTGGGTCCTAAGAACGCCGCACCCATCAAAGCCGCCCAACCACCTACAGAGTGGACTACAGTGGAACCAGCAAAGTCCCAGAATCCAGCTTTTGCCAACCAACCGCCACCCCAAATCCAGTGACCTGTAATTGGGTACGCAACCCCGACTAACAATACGCTAAAGATTAAGAAGTCAACAAACTTGATCCGTTCCGCTACAGCACCCGAAACAATCGTAGCAGCAGTACCAGCGAATACAAGTTGGAACAAGAACTTGGCAAGCAAGGGTACTCCTGCCCAGTTGAGCGCACCAAACACGCCTTTGTATGCATCTGCCGTTGCCGGACTGTTATCTGCTCCCGCTAAGAACCAGCCCGTCGTACCAACGAAGGGATTGCCATCGCCGAACATTAAACCAAATCCAATTGCCCAAAACGCCACGGTAGAAAGGGCAAATACGATTAGGTTTTTTGACAAGACGTTAACAGCGTTTTTCTGACGGCAAAAGCCAGTTTCCAACATCCCGAAACCAGCATTCATAAAAAACACTAAAAAAGCAGCAATACACACCCAAAGAGTATCTATTCCTACCTTGAGATTTTGTAATTCCTCCGCTACTTTATCTTGACTTGCAGGTGCGGCATCTTGGGCAACTGCGGCATAACCCCACGCCAGCACAATAACTACTGTTAGGGGAATGCAAGCCTGCCAAGAAGGAGACAATCGCTTCACCGCTAACTTTAGCTGCGTGAATAGAGATGTATGCTGAGATAAACGCTTCATTCCAGCAGCAGGTAGCCGCTTTCTATTTATTCTGCGTTTATTTTTGGGTCTTAGTTTTAACATCATCACTTGTAACTATCCTCAAGCGGGCAAAAACTCTATAAAGTGGCTGATTAGCTACCAATTCTCGATTCAGAAGCGGCTATATTTAAACTCAATAACCAGATGCTGTCGATCTCGTGGTGTTTTTTCAGTTGTAAGCTAACTACCACAAAACTTGGCGCTACTCATTGCTGTAGGTTTAAATCTACAAAAAAGTATGTATACACCAGTAGGGGCAGATTGAAGTTAACACTTTTACCCGTGAAAACCATTAGCTTGTTGTGTATTAGAATTAAGATTTTGTATTTTTTCTATTTTTGATTCTGTATCATTAGTTACATTAAATCAAGATTTCCTGACAAATCTAAATACAGCAAAATACAGCCCAGAAAATTCAAACAATGCAACTAGGGCAAAAGTATTGCCAGTAAAGGGATTGAGTCAAACTGAGTGCTTGAACTGATGCGCTCTCAGTGACTTGACTTCAGATCGCTCCATCTCCGTCCAACCCTTTAAATTTCAGTATATTTTATTGCATATCGGTAAGTATATTTAGGTAAGCAAG
The DNA here is from genome assembly GCF_003991895.1 of Chroococcidiopsis cubana SAG 39.79. Taxonomy (NCBI): domain Bacteria; kingdom Bacillati; phylum Cyanobacteriota; class Cyanophyceae; order Chroococcidiopsidales; family Chroococcidiopsidaceae; genus Chroococcidiopsis; species Chroococcidiopsis cubana. The sequence continues at coordinate 84,905 of NZ_RSCK01000017.1, read as the reverse complement.
CATTTTAGTTGCACTTACCTTTGCATCATAGACATCACTCGCGCTTAACTAGAATGTCCGTGGTTTCAATTGATAGTTAGCCCTTGTCGATCGCCATAAGTATTGAACAGAGCTAAGAGCTACTCGGATTCAATTTATCGCTTATCTGGCTTAACGTAAAGCAGCGAACAAAAAAAGGATCTTCCTTTGAACGAAATATTACCTGTTGTTCGATACCTGTTATCTGATACCTGTTGTTTGTATGCAGGGCGAGATGACTGTTATTCATGCTTTCAGCACAAACTCGGAGATCGTGAACTACAAATTAGCTATGTATTTTTGATAACCTATCTGTTCTAACTTTGCTTGCTTTTCCATCACAGTATTTGCCAAGCTTTGACGATATTTTTGTACCTTTGTCAATAACTCTGGTTGATGAGCTGCCAAAATTTGTACGGCTAACAAGCCAGCATTTTTCGCATTACCGATCGCCACTGTAGCTACAGGAATCCCCGCAGGCATTTGCACGATTGAATAAAGCGAATCTAGCCCCTGTAAGTGACGGCTAGCTACGGGAACGCCAATCACGGGTAGGGGTGTGAGAGCAGCAACCATACCTGGTAAATGGGCAGCACCACCAGCACCAGCAATAATAACTTTGAGTCCGCGTTGATGAGCAGATTGGGCATACTCTACCATTCGTTCTGGGGTACGGTGGGCAGAAACGATCGCCACTTCTACGGCTAAAGCAAATTCTTCGCAAACTGCGATCGCATCTTGCATTGTCGGCAGATCGGAGTCGCTACCCATAATAATGCCAATTTGGGGTTGAGTCATAAGAGGAGTGAGGAGTGAGGGATGAGGAGTGAGGAATGCATTGGTTCGACCTGGCGAGAAATAGAGAGATAGGGTTAGTTATAAACTAAATTGGCACTGGAATTTAGATAGATTTTTTGGATAAGGGTGACCGCTCGATGACTCATGCAGTAGATATTATCAACGCTCGCGTGCCTGGTTACGCGCAATTGCAGGGAATTCGGATCGATCTACACGGTCAAATTTCCGCAATTGAACCAATGGATCGATTTATTAAAAAAATTCCGCCTGCCGATTTGCAAATTATCAATTTAGCAGCAGATTGGATATCTTTGGGTGGAGTCGATTTGCAGATTAACGGGGCGCTAGGCTTAGCATTTACAGATTTGCAACCGACCGATATCGATAAACTGCAAAAAATCTCTGAATACTTGTGGCAACAAGGCATAGATGCTTATTTACCCACATTAGTGACGACTTCTGGAGAAGATATACAGCGATCGCTAGCTGTTATTGCTAACTATATGCAGCGGCAAACCACATCTCTACCAACTGCCCAAGTTTTAGGAGTCCACCTTGAAGGACCATTTTTAAACCCACAAAAGCGCGGCGCTCATCCAGCAGAATATTTATTACCGCTGACAATTCCATACATTCAGCAACTTTTAGGCGAATACGCTCGTATAGTCAAAGTTATCACCCTTGCCCCAGAATTAGATCCCACGGGCGAAGCCATAACCTATTTGCGTTCTCTCGGTATAACAGTCAGCCTCGGGCATTCGCTTGCCACGGCAACTCAGGCGGAACAAGCCTTTAAACTAGGGGCAACAATGGTGACTCATGCTTTTAATGCCATGCCGGGACTCCACCACAGAGAACCTGGATTGTTAGGTGCTGCCTTGGTACATCCTCATGTGAAATGTGGGTTAATTGCTGACGGACAACATATTTGCCCCACAATGATTCAAGTATTACTTCGCGCTGGCTGTTACGAACGAGGAATCTTTCTTGTCAGCGATGCCTTAGCACCTCTGGGGCTTTCAGACGGTGTTTATCCTTGGGATACGCGGCAAATAGACGTGAAAAACGGTACGGCTAGACTGTTCGATGGTACTTTGACTGGTACGACTCTACCACTACTCGTAGGAGTCCAGAACCTAGTTCGCTGGGATCTTTGTGACGTAGATACAGCGATCGCACTTGCCACCACCGTACCGCGACAGGCGATCGATCTTCCCACAATTCAACTCGGTACTCCCTTTCATCAACTCCTACGCTGGCAGATAAAACCAGACAGCAAAGAACTGACGTGGAAGAGATTGCAGTGACATATAGTGATAAATTTAAGGTTTGTGAACCAAAATAATAACCTATCTATATGACTGCAACAGACGATAAAACGATTGTTAAAGAATATTTCAATACAACGGGATTCGATCGCTGGCGACGGATTTATGGTATTACCAATGACGTTAACAAAGTCCAACTCGATATTCGCAACGGACACCAACAAACTGTAGATACTGTTATTGGTTGGTTGCAAGCAGATGGCAATTTGTCAGAAATATCTATTTGCGATGCAGGATGTGGAGTGGGTAGCCTCAGCATTCCTCTGGCGCAGGCAGGTGCTAGGGTGTACGCTAGCGATCTGTCAGAAATGATGGTAGCAGAAGCCAAAGACAAAGCTAGAGCAGAATTGGGAGATTTGGTCAAGAATCTGACTCTGACCGTGCAAGATTTAGAAACACTAAGCGATCGCTATCATACTGTGATTTGTCTTGATGTTTTAATCCATTATCCTCAAGAACAAGTAGAGCAAATGATTTCTCATCTTTGTTCTTTAGCACAGACGCGCATAATTTTGAGCTTTGCCCCAAAAACTTTTGCGCTTAGTTTGCTGAAAAAAGTTGGTAGTTTCTTTCCTGGTGCAAGTAAAGCTACCCGTGCTTATTTACACCCAGCATCAACAGTCATCAAAATTTTAGAAAAAAACGGTTTTTCCGTGCAGCGTCAGGCAATGACAAAGACTCGCTTCTATTTTTCTCGTTTAATAGAAGCAACTCGAAAATGATTTCCAAATCGGAATTAATTATAAAGCCAGCGATTCCTTGAATTAAGAGATGAAATAATAAGAAAGTCTGGAATATAGGTTATTGGCTGATGGGTCAATTCTTTCTGGCGATCGCTGCTATATTTGGTGGTTTATCTGTTGGTGTAGGAGCCTTTGGCGCTCATGCTCTAAAAGAAAAATTAACTGAGCGATCGCTAGAAATTTTTGAAACTGGTGCTAGATATCAAATGTATCATGCTCTAGCACTTCTATTCGTGGCTTTATTAATTAGAACCAGTGGCGAAGAATTTGCTCAGCCTGCATTAATAGCCGCTGGCTGGAATTTTATTATTGGAATTCTAATTTTTTCCGGCAGTTTGTACGCCTTAAGCTTAACAGGAATTAAGGTCGTCGGTGCAATTACTCCACTAGGAGGAGCAGCTTTTATTGCTGGGTGGGGTGCATTGGCGATCGCTGCCTTAAATAATAAGTAAGTTAAGTAAGTAGTGAAGAGTGGCGATGAACGCTGGTGGCTAGCTACTCACAAATGATAAATAACAAATTCATCTGTCGTAAGTTGAAATCTCCATATCTGTCTCTAGCAAGGTTAAGTGAGGCGATCGCTGCACTAAAACTATAAGAGAGGTTACAAAAGTTTACCTCGCCAGCTAGCAAGCAGCAATTATTGCAATCGGAGAGTTTTATGACTTACGCGACTGATGAAAGTACAAAGCGATCGCTAGAGCAGTTTAACCGTTATGATGCCGATACCAAACTTGGATTGTTGTGGTTTGGGTATCTCGATCTTAAAGATAAGCTAACACCTGCAAACGAGACTTCCACACAGGATACCGCAGCAGCAGTATTCGATCAATTTGTTGCACTCTCACAAGAAGAACAGCTGCAAGCACAGCGCGATATTGTTAATCGTGCTGACACAGATCTTAGCCGTGCCTACAGTGCTTTGGCTTCTAGTGGCAAATTAGATCTTTGGTTGCGCTTAGCACAAGGAATGGAAGACGGTAGAATTATTGGCGTACCATCTGATTACGAACCACCCGCAGAAACAAATGAGTTTGTAGAGCAAATCAAACAGCTTGAATTTGAGCAGCGGCTTAATTTTATGCGTAGTGCCGTTGTCGAGATGGGTGCTAAATAAGCGAGCGCCATTTTCAGAATAATTAAGACAACACGTTAAATCGTAAATAAGCATTGGGGCGCACGGCTGTGCGCCCCTACTTATGTAAAATATGATTTAGCGATCGCAGCTAATAACCAGGTGATGACTATGAGTTCCGCCGCAATTCTCCAAAACTACATTAACGGTGAATGGTGCGACTCTAGTGCAACTGAATATCTAAAAGTCATCAATCCTGCCACAACCGAGTTACTCGCTCAAGTTCCCTTGGGGACATCTGCCGACGTAGATCGAGCTGCTACCGCTGCTGCTAACGCTTTTAGTAGTTGGCGACGCACTCCAGCCACGGAGCGAATCCAATATTTATTTAAACTCAAAGCTCTATTAGACGAAAATTTTGAAGACATCGCTCGGACAATTACTCAAGAATGTGGCAAGACTCTAGAAGAGTCAAAAGGGGAAATGCGCCGAGCAATTGAGAATGTGGAGGTTGCCTGCGGTATCCCAATTTTAATGCAGGGACAGTACTCGGAAGATATTGCTAAAGGAATTGACGAATTTGTCATCCGCCAACCTGTAGGAGTTGCCGCAGTTATTGCACCGTTTAATTTCCCGGGAATGATCCCGTTTTGGTTTTTACCTTATGCGATCGCCTGTGGTAATACATATATTATCAAACCTTCAGAGAAAGTCCCGCTGACAATGCAAAAAGTCATGCACCTGATAGAACAAACGGGACTACCAAAGGGTGTTGTCAATTTGGTTAACGGTGCAAAAGAAGTTGTCGATGCGATTTTAGATTCTCCCGTGATTCGGGCGATTAGTTTTGTCGGTTCTACACCTGTGGCTCGATACGTATACAGTCGCGCCACTGCCAATGGCAAACGCGCCCAATGTCAAGGAGGAGCAAAAAACCCAGTCATCGTATTGCCAGATGCAGACATAGACATGACTACTCGAATTGTTGCCGATAGTGCTTTCGGTTGTGCGGGACAGCGTTGCTTGGCGGCTTCGTTAGCGGTGACGGTAGGAGAAGCAGGAAAAACATTTACAGAGGCGATTGCTCAAGCGGCGACTTCTCGCGTTGTCGGTTATGGTTTAGATTCAGGCGTGCAGATGGGACCTGTAATTACAGCTGAAAGTCAGTCGAGAATTAAGCACTTAGTAGAGCAAGGCATCGCCGCAGGGGCAAAACCATTAGTAGATGGTCGAGAATCGCTAATTTCTGATTATCCTGATGGTTATTTTATTAAACCGACAATTTTACAAGATATCGATCCAGCAGGTGCGATCGCCCGTACTGAAATTTTTGGTCCCGTTTTAGGACTGATTCACCTCGACAGCATAGAAGCGGCGATTCAGTTTATCAACAGCGGTCAGTATGGTAACATGGCTTGCCTATTTACCTCCTCTGGTGCAGCCGCACGAAAATTCCGCTACGAAGCAGAAGTTGGTAATATCGGGATTAATATTGGTGTTGCCGCACCGATGGCATTTTTTCCCTTTAGCGGTTGGAAGGAAAGTTTCTTTGGGGACTTGCACGGACAGGGACACCATGCAGTTGAATTTTTTACCCAGACTAAAGTTGTTGTAGAGCGCTGGCGACAAAATTGGTCGAGACAGTTTTGAAAAAGTCAAAAGTTAAAAGTCAAAAGTCAAAATAATATCGCCTTATACGTACGCTAATATCTTAACAACCCAGAACTATTTAGACCTGGTGGCAGTGTCATTTTTGTAGTTCTTATGCTAAGTTCTTTTTCATTTTGAGCGACTTTAAACAATTTTGCGAACGGTTCATAGTTTAAATGCCTCGAAAGTCATTGGTGGTGACTCTCTGAGGCATTTGGCTTGTTATACGATATATAGATGGCTCGGTTATTCCCAGTAGGATGTAGCTATCTTTCTAGCTAGCAACCGTAACTTTACCAATCATTCCAGCACCACGATGAGGTTCGCAGTAGAAGGTGTAGTCCCCAGCAGGAGCATCAGCGGGAATAGTGGTTGAAACTGATTGACCTGGGGTCATCAGTAGTTGCTTGTGGGACAGAGATTTTGCCAGATCCGCACTCTTGTTAGGAGTGCCAGCTGTATCGAAAACAACGTTGTGGGGAGGCACTTTGTTGTTTACAAACTCAATGGTGTCCCCTGGCTTTACAGTCAGCTTGGATGGCTCAAACGCCAGCATCCCTTTATCTGTACCTAACTTAACTTGAAAAGTTTCAGCAGCGGCAGGGGCAGAAAAGAATGCAAAGCTACTAGCAACCAAAACGATGGTTAAAACAGCTAAACCCAAGCGCCGCAAAGTTGCAGCAAATAGTTTCATGACCTTCTCCAAACAGGTTTGACAATTCGTCATACTTAATTTTATCAACTATGGATGTTAATTCTTCATTCTCTTTCTGGCTAATTTATTCTCACTCTCACGACATAGGCTTAAAAGCAGCAGGCAGCAGTCGGAAGTAACCCATAACTGGTTGCTGTGAGGCGGTTGCTGTGAGGCGATCGCCTCTGCTTTTAGCCTCAATAGGTGAAACCCGAAGCCACAGCTTTTAATAAATCTGTAATATCTTCATAATCCGACTAGCAGGATCACGGAAGAATTCCCAAAATTTTAAGCTTATTTTAATAAATAGAGATGCGCTCCTAGAACTATAAGTAGCTACTGCTAATTACAATTCAGCCGCACCGGATAAATTTGGTGATGTTCAATAGCTGCTACCCAGTCATTTGTGCTTCATCTTTACCAAATGACCAATGACAAATTTATTGTCAGCTTTATCTAAAATTTCTATTTGACCATATATGAAACAATTACTGAGGCTGTTTCTTCCCCTTGCTGGAATAGCTCTATTTCAGACAACCGCGATCGCTCAAGAAGCAGATGGATGTTTTATGCTTGACTCTGCCGGACAGACAATTGACTTATCTACTGTTTGCGGTCTACCAAAAAAAAATTCGGCTCACGCTAGCGAATTTCAAGCAAAAATCAAGCGTCGTGAAAGTGGAATACCAGTTATTGACGTAACTTTTAACGGTCAGCAAAAATTTGAGATGCTTTTAGGATACTGGGGCTTCTCAAACCACAATCACGACGGAGATGGCACAAGCGTTAGGAGTCGTTCCAATTGGTACGCACAAAGCACAAATTGCCAATGGCGATATAGTAGAATTCCCCATTGGACAGGTAGCTTCAATGAGTGTCGGCAAGGCTATAGTTCGCGAACCAAAAGTTTCGATTACTGAAGGAGATCCACTATTGGGACAGAACTTCTTTGAAGATTATGACGTAACGATTAGGCGAGATGTAGTGGAATTTCAGCCGCGTTGATCGGTTCTCGCAAAAACTTGGTCGTACTGCGAGACAATTTCTGCAATGACTTGAGTAATACTCTTGCCATCAGTAATAATCTCAACTGCCCCAGCAGCTTTTTTTAATGGCGCAACCTCGCGATTGCTATCCTGCCAATCTCGCGCGGCAATATCCCGTTCTAGTTGTTCCAAGCTCACCTGTGGCTGTCCCTGAGCTAAAAAGTCTTGCTGCCGCCGTTTAGCTCTTTCTTGCACGGAAGCCGTCAAGAAAATTTTCAGGTCGGCATCGGGAAAAACCTGCGTGCCGATGTCTCGTCCTTCCGCCACCAAGCCGCCTTTTTGTCCCCACTGCTGCTGTTGCTTGACTAAAACGTGCCGCACTTCTGGAATTGCCGCGATCGCAGATACATTTGCCGTTACTTCCAAACTGCGAATCGCTGAAGTCACTTCGCGATTGTTAATCCAAACTCTTACGGGTTGCGCTGCATCTAGGCTAGCAGCCAGTTGAATTTCGCACCGATTTGCTAATTCCGCGATCGCACACCGATCCGTAACTGAAATTCCCGACTCTAAAACCAACCACGTTAAGGCGCGGTACATAGCTCCCGTATCGAGGTAGACTAACCCCAACTCCCGCGCTACCGACCGCGATACAGTTGATTTGCCGACTCCTGCCGGACCATCAATGGCGACAATCGGCTGGCGATCGCGCAAAATTATATTGTCGATTAACCGCGTCGTTCCTACTCGTGCGGCAACCGCGATCGTGCCTGCTTCCTCTACTCTGTTCACTGGTCGTAACGTATCAGGATGTACTAACTCCAGATACTCTACTGCCACTCCCTTAGCCAGCGCAAGTACTTGCTCTACAGTTGTTAATAAAGTTTGGCGATCGCGCTTTCCAGCAATAAAAGCTGCTTGAGCGTGCTGCAAACCGCGATATATATATGATGCTCGTTCTCTTTGTTCTGGGGTTAAATACTGATTGCGAGAACTCATTGCCAACCCCGATGCTTCCCGCACTGTAGGACAGCCGACAATCTCGACTGGTAAACTTAAATCTCGCACTAACCGCCGAATAATGGCTAACTGCTGTCCGTCTTTCTGACCAAAATACGCTCGGCTCGGCTGGACAATATTTAACAATTTAGTCACGATCGTCGCCACACCCTGAAAATGCCCTGGACGCGATTCACCGCACAATACTGAGGTCATTTCTGGGGGTGGAATAATTTGGGTGAGTTGGTAGTTGGTAGTTGGTAGTTGGTAAGTGGTAATTACTCCCTTGTCTCCCTTGTCTCCCTTGTCTCCCCCCTCTCCCTTGTCTCCCTTTACTCTCTCCCCAATCCCCAGATCCTCGGCAGTGGGAGCAAAGATAATGTCAACGCCTGCTTGCTCGCAGAGTTGGCGATCGCTTTCTAGCTGACGCGGGTATTGTTGATAATCTTCTGTGGGACCGAATTGCAGCGGGTTGACAAAAATGCTGACCGCCACAATGTCATTTTCCTGCCGCGCCCGTTGCATCAAGCTTAAATGTCCGGCGTGTAAAGCACCCATCGTCGGAACTAAACCGACGGTAATCTCAGCTGAAGCGGCTAGATTTCGCTTAGCTTCTGCTTTCAACACGCTTAAGTAACAGCGTAATGCTGCAACTGTTGCAAACAGACGCACCAATACCCCCTCTGTTTTAGTCTCAACCCGACTCTATTGTAGAGCAGATCGGAAGAGGGGTGTGGGGTGAGAAGGAGCCAGCGCGCTGGCTCCTCCTCGCTCCTATCTTCCCAAGATTTCAACTCGCACGGGGGCAACACCCGAACCAGCCATGCCGAGGACGCGGGCGGCGGCGGCGGAGAGGTCGATAATGCGACCGCCAATGTAGGGACCGCGATCGTTGATGCGGACTACAATTGAGCGACCCGTTCCCGTGTGGGTGACTCGTACCCGCGTCCCGAAGGGTAAGCTTTTGTGGGCAGCAGTAAGGGCATTTTGGTTGTAAGTTTCGCCGTTAGCCGTGCGATTGCCGTGGAAACCAGGACCGTACCAAGAGGCAACTCCATTCAGGACGGCACGCACTGGTGCGAAAGCAATATTTTGTGGCTGCGATCGCTTGGGTTCTGGCATTCCTGCCACTTCTTTGAGGGGCGGAGCATTCCCTAAGAGTCGCCGCAAGCGGTTAGTGGCTTGTAATGCCTCGTCTGATAGTTTTTTCTTATTCTGCTCTGGTAGTCTGGTATCCGCATCAACTGCTACTAGTTTTCTGCCGTCGATGGCAATCTCATAGCGTTCTGATGCTTTTTGAGCATTAGATTTGCCAGTGTCTTTCCATTTGACTGTAATTTTGCTGGCATCGACACCATCTGCACTTATTTGGTTGAGTCTAGCTGCTACTGCTGCTGCCTGCCAAATGGGGGCATTATTCGCTGAAGTTGGTTCGATGCTGGGTAACTTGCCTGTTGTTGCTACTTGGGTTGTTTTGTCAGCAGCATTTTCGGCACTCTGGGTTTGTCCGACTTTGGTAGTTTTTGCTGCTTGTTTGTCGCCTAAAAACGTCAGTACGGGTATGTTACGCACGTACAGCGTCACTGCTTGGCGATCGCCCCTTTCGTGGGGTTGGATTCTGGCGACCGTGGCTTCTTTAGCTTTAGATTCGCCTCTGGACTGGGTTTCGCCTACTTTCTCAACATTCTGCGGTTGAGCCTGCACTGCTGAGGAGATCTCCTGTCTGTTATCTCTTGAAGAATCTGCATTCAGCGATTCTGCATAACATGACAGGGGTACGCCTACGGCAGTAGTAAGCAGAGCAACGGTTGTTAATAAAATTTGCTTTTTCATGCTTCCGTTGTGAATTGCACTCCTCGATTTCGGCAAGAGTTACGCGGGGACACCACTGAATGGTCTCAAACTGACCCACTAACTCGTACTCATTACGCTTTTATGTTGAAGTTTCAACTGCAACAGACTACCACGAAGTTTTTGCATTGAGGATCGGTAATGTCAAGGGGAAATTGTTAATTTTAATAAAAAGTTTTTGTAAAGCAAAGCATAAAACCTTTACAGAGAGGCAAAATCAGCTTTTCTGTCTCTCTAACCAAATAAATTATTTTTTAATAAAATTAATATTACTTAATATACTTAAAAAAGAGTAAAAGTAAATAAATATTGGTTTAAAACTTAACTTTTTAGCTATAAAGTGATATTTAAACAGGCGATCGCCCTCAAGCAACACGTAGAATGCTAATGCTGTCGCGCAGCAAAATTAAGATAAAATGCTGATGCGTGAAGCGGAGCTATCTGCCGCATTGAGGAAACTGGCAGCATGGATTATCGAGCAGCAGGGGTTAATGTTGAAGCTGGTAGAGCATTTGTTGAAGGCATTCGCCAGCTCGTGCATCGCACCCATCGCCCAGAAGTGATTGGGGGATTGGGAGGTTTCGGAGGTTATTTTCAACTCCCTAGCGGTTACACGGAGCCAGTTTTAGTCTCTGGGACAGATGGAGTCGGCACAAAATTGAAACTTTCTCACGCGCTCAACCGTCACGACACGGTAGGAATTGATTTAGTGGCGATGTGCGTGAATGATGTACTGACTTCTGGGGCAGAACCGCTGTTTTTCTTGGATTATTTAGCAACGGGAAAGCTCAACTCGGAGCAACTGACACAGGTAGTTAGCGGCATCAGTTTGGGATGTCAAAAGGCGGGGTGTGCGCTGTTGGGAGGTGAAACCGCTGAAATGCCTGGTTTTTATCAGGTAGGAGAGTACGATCTGGCGGGTTTTTGTGTTGGAATTGTGGACAAGAGCAAGTTACTCGATGGTTCTAGGGTACAAATAGGCGATGTGGCGATCGCGCTTGCCAGTCAAGGTGTCCACAGTAACGGTTACAGCTTGGTGCGGAAAATTGTTGAGGTGGGGGGATATGCTTGGAGCGATCGCCCAGAAGAGTTTTCCGGTCAAAGTTTGGGAGAAGTTTTCTTAACACCAACGCGGATTTATGTCAAGCCCGTATTGGGCGCGATCGCATCTGGGATCGAAATTCATGCAATGGCACATATTACGGGTGGGGGAATACCGGAAAATTTACCCCGTTGCTTGGATAAGGGACAATCGATTCGCGTGGATGCGAACAGTTGGACAATTCCCCCAGTATTTCAGTGGCTGGCGAAAGTTGGTGGAGTCAGTCAGAAGGAGATGTTCAATACTTTTAATATGGGGATTGGCTACGTGGCGATCGTTCCTCCCCAAGCTGTAGAAGAGACGCTGCGGTGGTTTGACTCTCAAGATGTCGAAGCGTTTGCAATTGGAGAGGTTATTGCTGGTGGTGGAACCGTTGAGGGTATACCTAAAGACTGAAATTCTCAAGGTAGAAAAGCAAGTGATGGTAACATAATTGTCATGAAACTTTAACTTTTGTGACAATCATTGCTCTGCCAATTTTTGGCTTTGGCTCTCCAAGCTAGATACTAAGTTTTTAGCATCTAGACATTTAGAGTGGGCAGTGAGTTGAAATACTCAAAACCCATGTCAAACCGCAAAGAACATCTTGAGCATTTACCTCACGCTGAAGCAGTCGATCGCACGATTCGTTTAAAGCAGCATAACCGCCTATTTGCCTTACTCTCGCTGGCGGCGGGTCTAATTTTTCTGCAAGGATATACGATCGCTCCCCTGATTCCGCGTTTGGCGGAAGTCTTTAACGTTCCAGTTCAAGAAATTGGCATTATCGTTCCAGCCTATATGCTGGCTTACGCGCTGATGGCATTGTTCTACGGCGTGCTGTCAGATCGATTTGGCAGATGGTCGGTGATTCGCATCTCGCTCATCATTTTTGTCATCTGCACGGCTTTGACTGCAACAGCTCAAACAGCTTCGCAAATGGTAATTTGGCGACTGCTGACAGGACTGGGAGCTAGTGGAGTAATTCCACTCACGTTTGCTTTGATTGGCGATTTGTTTCCATTCGACCAGCGAGGTAGCAAATTAGGGCTGGTTTTCGCAGCTATGGAAGGGGGAATGGCAGCGGGTTCTGCGGGTGGCGCGATTCTCGAACCGTTTATTGGGTGGCGATCGCTATTTATCGGAACGGCTGTTGTCGCTGCTTTCGTCCTTTGGCGGCTGCATCTTTACGGCGCTTTATTCGATACAGCTAAAGTAGAAAAATTACCGACGATTCGCCAGATATTTAGAGGCTATAGCCAGATCTTAAGCAGTTTTCGCGGCAAACGGACTTATGCCTATGTTTTATGGAACGGCATCTACCACTCTGGCGTGTATACCTGGCTGGGGTTGTACTTGTCGCAACGCTACAACATGGATGCATTGAGCATTGGTCTGACTATTCTCGGCTATGGTATTCCTGGGTTGCTGCTGAGTTCTCTAATTGGTCGAGCCGTGGATCGTTGGGGACGGCGTTGGTTGGTTCCAGCAGGATTAATTATGGCAGCCTTAGCGGGAATTGCAATGATTTTTGAGATTCCCCCGATTGGAACGACGATCGCGGTTCTCGTTTTATCTTTAGGGTACGACCTGACGCAACCTTTATTTGTGGGTATCGTGACTGACTTGGGAGATAGCAATAGTTTAGGTCAAACAATGGGACTGAAAGTATTTGTCTTGTTTACGGGATTTGGTATTGGCAGCTTAATATTCGGAGAATTGTTACGGTTTGGATTTGGAGTATCGCTGGCTGTATTTGGTGGCATTCAGTTGATTAGCGGCGCGATCGCAATTAAGCTATTCTGGCAGGAAGTCCCATATCGGTTGCGATCGAAATCGCCTTAGTGCTGAAAAACGCTCAATCTGTTGATTATTCATGGCAGATTTTCATTTTTTGCTTCAAGTACAGGTACTTTCCAAACCCGTCCTTGACAGTGAACTTCATCAGCAATTACACGAGTACCAGCTAGCAGTCGCATTAATTTTACTAACTCTTCCCTTTCTGTTGCCGTGAGAAAATCTTCACCAGGAAGACCGCTATGAGTGCCTTTTGGTTCGCCTCCTGCTGCTAAATAACGCTGATGAGATATGTCCAGCAGTTCTTTAACTCGTGCGTACTGCTGTTTTTCTGTTTCTGTAGATTTCATGACTCTAAAAACCATGTAATAGGAACGATTTCACCATTTGGTAGCAAAAAAGCGATTGGTAACACGGAATTAGGCGTTTCAATTATCCAAAAGCCTTGTTCTGGATCGTAAACCCTTCTTTGTAGTAGCTCTAGCGTTTCCAGGGCGTTCAGAATGAGATATTGGGCTTCAGTAGGTTCCACTATGATTTTATACTGGCTGACAGATTGCTTCTAGGGATTTTACACTGTGAAGCCGCTTGCTTAGTCCAACTTCCCCCAACAGCCAGAAGACAACTATAACTGCAATAATTCTAGAATCAGCAAAGTCCTTCATGCGGCGGTCATGGCTCAACGTTCTCGCTTTTCTAAACTCCTCAATTACCTGCGTCCCCACTGGAAACAAGTTCTCATAGGGGTTGTGGCTTTATTTGTAGTTAACGCCGTCGGAGTATACATTCCACTATTAATTCGCGACATTATCGAGCGCCTTCAGGGAGAATTTAGGTTCGACCAAGTCTTACAGTTTGTCGGATTGATAATTGTTTTGAGTTCTGTCATGTGGGTAATCCGCATGGTATCGCGGATTGCCCTGTTTGGTGCAGGACGACAAGTCGAATTTGACTTGAAACAAAAGCTATTTCAACATCTTTTGAAGCTGGAACCTACCTATTTCAACACAAATACAGCGGGAGATTTGATCAACCGCGCTACAAGTGATGTCGAAAATATTCGGCGATTGGTAGGTTTTGCAGTACTGAGTATTGTCAACACGATCTTTGCTTATGCGTTGACGCTACCTTTCATGTTACAAATTAATGTCGAACTGACTCTTGCTGCTGTAGCAATTTATCCAGTGATGTTGGTGGTGGTACAGTTATTTAGCGATCGCCTCCGTAACGAACAAGCAGAAGTCCAAGAAGAACTATCTGACATTAGCGAATTAATTCAAGAAGATATGAGCGGGATGGCATTAATTAAAATCTACGCTCAAGAAACAAACGAACGCCTAGCTTTTCGGCAAAATAATTCTAGGTTATTAGGGGCAAATTTAAAACTCGCCAAAACTCGTAATACTTTGTTTCCCCTAGTTGGAGGTTTTTCTTACGTTAGTCTGCTCTTATTATTGTGGTTTGGAGCGGGAAAAATTGCAAATAACAGTTTAAGTGTTGGTGATTTTATAGCACTCATACTTTATGTCGAAAGACTCGTTTTTCCCACCGCTTTACTTGGGTTTACCATTACAGCTTATCAAAGAGGAGAAGTCAGTATCGATCGCGTAGAATCTGTTCTGGCAGTCAAACCTCAGATTTACGATAAACCCGACGCGATTTCATTAGCAAAAGAAGAAATAAAAGGAAAGTTAACAGCACGCAATTTGAGCTATACATATGCTGGTTCTGGTACACCATCATTACAAAATGTCAGCTTTTCTATTCAGCCAGGGGAGACAGTCGCAATTGTAGGACCAATTGGTTCGGGAAAATCAACTTTAGCAAATGCTCTACCTCATCTCTTAGAAATTGACCCAGGACAATTATTTTTAGATGGGCAAGATATTACTCAAATTACATTGAAAGATTTACGTCGCGCGATCGCCTACGTACCACAAGATAGTTTTCTCTTCAGTACCACAATTAAAAATAATATTCGATATGGCGATCCGCTCGCAGAACAATCTGATGTAGAATACTGCGCCAAGCAAGCTCAAATTCATCCTGAAATTCTCAATTTTCCACAGCAATACGAAACAATTGTGGGCGAACGAGGGATTACCCTTTCCGGTGGACAAAGACAGCGTACAGCGCTTGCTAGAGCTTTGCTTGTAGATGCTCCGGTACTAATTTTAGACGATGCCTTATCTAGCGTTGACAATCAGACTGCAACAGCGATTTTAGATAATCTTTCCACAGGAACCGATCGCAAAACTGTGATATTTATCTCTCATCAACTATCAGCTGCGGCTACTACCGATCGGATTTTGGTAATGGATCGGGGTGCGATCGTTCAATCTGGCACGCATGAAGAACTAGTTCAACAACCAGGGTTATATCAAAATTTGTGGAACCAGCACCAATTACAAGAGATTTTGCAGTAAACCGGAACTAGTTGTAGTAGAACGCGCCAAAAGCAAGTGCAATGACGATGGGGATAATAATTGGTAGAGCAACTATCAATCCCCATTTACCAAAACGAATTTCTTGACCGTCAGATTTTAGCAGTGCAATTACACCCGCAGTTCCCATCAGAACCCAGATACAACCAAAGACGATAAAAATAATAAATTGAGAGTCTTCCATTTCTTTCAATTTAATTGCTGTTTAGTGCAAGTTTTATGCTGATAGCAACAGTATAGTATCTCCATTTCTGGTAGCTTTTTCCAACGCTCGGTCATAGCTAGATAATTTTGCCTTTCTACCCAATTTTTTAGTTGAGCAAAATTAAGAACAGTTTCGCCTCTCTCTCAGGATGCGATCTGATGGTATGATGAAGCCCTCAGTCAAATCGGTTCTAGCAGGGAGCAGCTGCTAGAGGTAATGGGGAAAGTTCGGTGTAAGTCCGGCGCTGTCCCGCAACTGTAATTGGTAGTTGGTAGTTAGTAATTGGTAGTTGGTAATTTTTGCTCAGAATTTCCCGACTCCCGATTCCCGACTCCCGCATGAGTCAGAATACCCACCGATAGAAATTGTTTAACTCACATCCTTCGCGAGGTACGGATGATGTCTAAAGTTTTGATGTCTCAAATTTTGCAACTATTTTGGCGCTACTTAGGGTTAATTGCAACCGCTTTGACGATCGCATTTTTTGCCCTACCTCAACCAGCTTATGCCCATCACGCGATTGGTGGCAAGACTCCAGTAAATTTATTTGAAGGTTTCTTGTCAGGACTGGCTCACCCTGTTATTGGCTTAGATCATTTCGCTTTTGTTGTGGCAATTGGATTACTTGCAGTCGGACAGCGGCGCGGTGCTTTAATTCCGGCTGGGTTTGTCGTGGCGGCGATGTTGGGGACAGTTATTCACGTCTTCCAAATCGATTTACCTGCGGCTGAGGTCGCGATCGCAGTTTCTGTTATCATCTTTGGGGCAATGCTGGTGTGGCGAGATCGTCCTCATTGGTTGATAACATTGGGGTTGGGTGCGATCGCGGGATTGTTTCACGGTTACGCTTACGGAGAAGCTATTATCGGGGCGCAAATGTTTCCTCTATTTGCCTACTTGTTGGGTTTTACTCTAATCCAATATGGTGTTGCTTTAGTTGCCTTTTTAGTAGGAAATTTAGCATTGCAGAAATCTGCTAATTCTAGTCCTGCTTGGTTAAGATTATCTGGTTTAGCAATCTGTGCAATTGGGGTAGTGTTCTTGACTTCCTCGGTGATGGGTTAAAAGTTAAGTAGTCACCTGTGGCAATCGCCGCCAGTGAATTAATTCACTGGCTTATAGCTCAAGTCGGATAAAGCCGACTACGATTGATTTCTAGTCTACTGAAGTAGACTTTTGCTGTTAGCCTCAGACTTAAGTTCGAGGCGGGTCTGAATACTAATTGAGAATGCTCACTGGTCACTGGTCAGTGATAACTGCTCCCCACTCCCTCAATACTTGTGAGACAATGCTGTTTGTCGATCGCAGGCTAATTTCAATTAGAATCCAATGGCTACAAAAATTCCCGTTACAGTCGTTACTGGTTTCTTAGGCAGCGGCAAAACGACTCTCATCCGTCATTTGTTGCAAAATAATCAGGGACGGCGCATTGCTATTTTAGTCAATGAGTTTGGTGAGTTGGGGATAGATGGGGAATTACTGAAATCTTGCCAGGTTTGTCCAGAAGAGGCGAAAGGTGAAGATAGCTTACCTCAGATTGTGGAATTAACAAATGGTTGTCTGTGCTGTACGGTACAAGAAGAATTCTTGCCGACAATGCTGGAGTTATTAAAACGCCGAGATAGTATAGATTGCATTGCGATCGAAACTTCTGGGTTAGCTTTACCAAAACCATTGGTGAAAGCTTTTCGCTGGCACGAGATCCGCAATGCTGCTACGGTGGATGCAGTGGTGACGGTGGTAGATTGTGCTGCTGTTGCCGCCGGAACGTTTGCTAGCAATCCGCAGGCGATTGAGGTACAAAGACAGGCAGATGAGAGTTTAGAACACGAAACCCCATTACAGGAATTATTTGAAGACCAGTTGGCTTGTGCAGATTTAGTTGTATTGAATAAAACTGACTTGATTGATGCAACAACGCAAGCCGAAGTTTTAAAGTTGGTGCAACAAGAACTACCGCGACAGGTAAAAATGGTAACAAGCGATCGCGGTCAAATCGATCCTACAATTTTGTTGGGTTTTCAAGCTGCGGCTGAAGATGATTTGTCCAATCGTCCTAGCCATCACGACACGGAAGAAGACCACGAACACGAAGAAGAAATTACTTCAACCCATGTTGTGTTAAATCGCACATTTGAACCTAATGCTTTACAAAACCAGTTGCAAGTATTAGCAAAAGAACAAGATATTTATCGGATTAAAGGTTTTGTCGCTGTTGCAAATAAACCGATGCGTCTGGTTTTACAAGGCGTGGGAACCCGATTTGACCAATTTTACGATCGCTTGTGGCAACCTGAAGAAATGCCGCAAACTCGATTGGTTTTTATCGGTCGCAGTCTCAATTCTACTACAATTGAATCTCAATTAGTAGCTTTGCCGAACTAAAATTGCACTCTTGTTAGGGTGGATCGATCGCACACTCTAACAGACTATGTATTGCGTTCAATCTTCAAGAACAATAACGATTTATCTATAGTTCAAAGAATTAAGAATATCTTAATTTTGTATCCTAAATGACCATTGTATAGAGGATGATACAATAAGCGGAGCTATTACTCTATGCTTATAGAAATAATCCTATAGTATGGGATTGTAGCAGCCTAACTATCAGGTTGAATTGTATGGATTGGTCATTACAATCGCTAGATCGAGACAACGCCAGTGCTTCACAGTCGGAGGAGTTGACGATCGCCGAAACGGTTGATTTGACGAATTGCGATCGCGAACCAATTCATATTCCTGGATCTATCCAACCTCACGGTGTACTTTTTGTCCTACAAGAACCTGACTTAATCGTTGTACAAGTTAGTAAGAATGTTTCCGATATTATTCAAGTTTCAGCTCAAGAATTACTAGATAAACCATTAAATAATCTACTTAATTTAAAGCATATTAATTCGATAAAACAATGTTTATCGCAGGAACTTGATAGTGTAAATCCCTTAAAAATAGCCATAAAATCTCAAAACAAAACTCTAGTTTTTGATGGAATTATTCATCGCAATATAGATAATTTACTGGTTCTAGAAATAGAATCAAGAAGAACGAATAAAAGTAGAGACTTTTTTGATTTTTATCATTTAGTCAAAAACCCGATCGATCGGATGCAAAAGGTAGATACTTTAGCAGAGATGTGCCAAATTGCTGTGAAAGAAGTCAGAAAACTGACGAACTTTGATCGCGTCATGGTTTATCGTTTTAATTCTGAAGGTGCTGGCACGGTTATAGCGGAAGATAAACGCGAAGATTTGACTTCTTATCTTGGCTTAAACTATCCTGCTTCCGATATTCCTAAGCAAGCCAAGCATCTTTATACCTTGAATCTCCTCCGACTCGTTCCCGATGTCAATTACGAACCTGTAGAAATTATTTCTACCGATTCAGATAACAATAAGACTTTGGATTTGAGTCTTAGTATTTTACGTAGCGTTTCTCCGATCCATATTGAGTATTTAAAAAATATGGGGGTCGGCGCTTCTATGTCTATTTCTTTGGTGAAAAATAAAAAATTATGGGGATTGATTGCCTGCCATCATTCCGCAGCTAATTATCTCACTTGTGAAGTCCGTACTGCTTGCGAGTTTTTGGGTCAAGTCATGTCTTTGGAACTGGCTACCAAAGAAGATAATGAAGGCATGGACTACAAGATTAAACTCAATTCAATTTTATCAAAATTTGTTGAAATTATTCCTCAAGACGAAAATTTTGTTGAGAGTTTACTCCAAAATCGAATCAATTTATTAGAGTTGACTGCTAGCGAGGGAGCTGCTATTTGTGCAGACAGTCAGGTATGGCTAGTTGGTAAAACACCCAGTGAAACAGAAATTCAAGAATTAATTCAATGGCTTGAACCTCAAATTCATAATGACGTATACTGCACGGACTCGCTGCCAAAAGTTTATCAACCAGCGACAAAATTTAAAGATAGTGCGAGTGGTTTGTTAGCAACGGCTATCTCCAAAAGTCAAAATGATTACATTCTTTGGTTTCGTCCTGAAGTGATTCAAACTGTGAATTGGGGTGGTAATCCTCATAAACCAGTTGAGACACAACAAGATGGAAGTTTACGCTTATCCCCGCGTCAATCTTTTGAATTGTGGCAAGAAACAGTAAAATTAAAATCTCTACCTTGGCAACAATGCGAAATTGATGTAGCAGTAGAACTGAGAAGTGCAATTGTAGGTATTGTGCTGCGTAAAGCAGCGGAATTAGCACGAATTAATAGTGAGTTAGAACGGACTAATAGCGAGCTTGATGCCTTTGCATATATTGCTTCCCACGATTTGAAAGAGCCGTTACGAGGAATTCATAACTACTCTAGCTTTCTGCTTGAAGATTATGCAGATATTCTGAATGAAGACGGCGCATTTAAACTGCAAACTTTGGTACGTTTGACGCAGCGAATGGAGGATTTGATTGAATCTCTACTTCACTTCTCGCGGTTAGGAAGGATAGAACTTTCGTTCCAGAAAACGAATTTGAATGAATTGGTTAGTAACGTCGTTGATGTACTAAATATTAGTTTGAAAGAAGAGAGAGCTAATATTCGCATTTCTCAGACTTTACCAATTGTTGAATGCGATCGCGTCCAAGTTAGTGAAGTTTTTAGCAATTTAATTAGCAATGCAATTAAATACAACAACAAAGAAGATAAATCTGTAGAAATCGGCTATTTAGAGTCTGAAAATAGCTCTAACGATAGCCAAAGTAATTCCTTTGTTTTCTATGTTAGAGATAACGGTATTGGAATTAGAGAAAAGCATTTAGAGACTATTTTTCGCATATTTAAGCGATTACATGCACCGAATCGGTATGGAGGTGGAACAGGCGCTGGTTTAACCATTGCCAAGAAAATTGTAGAGCGTCATGGCGGGAAAATTTGGGTGGAATCAACTTATGGAGAAGGTAGTACGTTTTATTTTACATTGCACGGTTAATACTACGTATTTCAGTTATCAGTTATCAGTTATTAGCTTCCAGTGACAAATGACAAAAATGGTACGAAATAATGGTCACTTCTTTCAAATTAGCAACTCAAGTTGAACGTATGACTAGTAAATCGACCCAACCATTGCTGTTAATTGAAGATAGCGATGAAGATTTTGAAGCTTTCGGGCGGATAATGCGGCAGTTATCCGTTATCAATCCTATTCATCGCTGTATTGATGGTGACGATGCATTAGACTATTTATATCATGATGGCGAGTACGCCGATCTAGAGCGAGTACTTCGTCCAGCAATTATCGTCCTTGATTTAAATCTACCAGGTACAGATGGACGGGAAGTACTAGAACAGATCAAGCAAGACGAGGAGTTAAAAATAATTCCTATTGTAGTATTTACAACATCTTCTAATCCAAAAGACGTGGAGGTCTGTTATCGCTATGGCGTGAATGGCTACATCATTAAACCAATGGATGTGAAAAAATTAATGCATACGATTCAAATTCTCATTCAATATTGGTTTGAAGTCGTGATTCTACCTCATAGGAGGAGGTATTGATGAGTTTTGAGAGAACAGTTCTCATCGTTGATGATTCTCCTGAAGATCGAGAAACATACCGTCGCTTCTTACTTACTGACGATCGCTACCATTACATATTTTTAGAAACAGATTATGGTGAGAATGGACTAGAAGTATGCAAACTAGTACAGCCAGATGCTATTTTGTTAGACTTTCACCTCCCTGATATTGACGGTATTGAGTTTTTATGCGAGTTAAAAACTCAATTTGGTAAAATGCAATTACCTGTAATTATGTTGACGGGACGAGGAAATGAAGATGTTGCCGTGCAAGCAATGAAAAGCGGTGCATCTGACTATTTGGTAAAAGGAAAAACTACGTCAGAAAATCTTCGTTTAGCAATTCATAATATTTTAGAACGCGATCGCCTACAACAGCAATTAGAACAAAGCGAAGACAGATTTCGCACTTCAATTGAAAACATGCTCGATTGCTTTGGCATCTACAAATGCTTGCGTGATGAATCGGGTAAAATTGTAGATTTTATTGTCGAGTACGTGAATGCGGCAGCTTGTACTAATAACCGCATGACAGCAGCAGAACAAATTGGTAAACATCTCTGTGAAATTTTGCCTTTTCATCGAGAGACTGGATTATTTAATGAATATTGTCGGGTGGTAGAGACAGGCGCACCTCTGACAAAAGAAGACTTAATTTACTCAGATAGATTTAACCAAGAATATTTAACCAGAGCCTTTGATATCCGAGCAAATAAATTGGGCGATGGTTTTGTGGCTTCCTGGCGAGATATCACCGATCGCAAACGCTCTGAAGAACGTTTGCGATTACTAGAATCTGTCGTTGTCAATGCTAACGATGCCGTCATCATAACCGCGATCGCTCCTTTAGAGGAGCCAGGACCGCGAATCGTATATGTGAATCAAGCATTCACTGACTTAACTAGCTATACCTGTGAAGAAGTTGTAGGCAGATCGCCGCGTTTTCTCCAAGGTGCTAAAACCGATAAAGCAGCACTCAAGCGTATTCGGGATGCCTTACAAGCCAAAAAGCCAGTACAAGAAGAACTGATCAATTATTGTAAGGATGGCTCGGAATTTTGGGTAGAGATTAGCATTACACCCATAGCGGATGCCGCAGGGCAGTACACTCATTTTGTCGCCATTCAACGCAACATAAGCGATCGCAAGCAAGCAGAAATGATATTGCGAGAGACTCGGCATTTGATCGAGCAAATTGCCGTGACTATCCCTGACATTTTATATATTCACGATTTAAAAGAGCGGCGAAATGTCTATATAAATCGACAAGTTACTGAAGTGCTTGGGTATACGCCAGAAGCAATTTGCCAACTCGGAACGGTGGGATTGCAAAGCCTGATGCACCCTGAAGATCTTGCTTTATTGCCCGCACACTTACGAAGATTCGATGGAGTTGGAGATCGTGAAGTTCTGGAATTCGAGTACCGAATGCAGCACGCTAACGGTGAATGGCGGTGGCTGTGCAGCCGAGAAAGCGTGTTTACCAGAAACAGCGATGGTTCGGTTCAGCAAATTCTCGGTACGGCTCAAGACATTACCGCACGCAAGCAGGTAGAGATAGAACTACGTCGCAGTCAAGAACGTATCCAACGCACGCTAGAAACATCTCAAATTGGCATTGGCTTTGGTTCATCTAATGGTGATGTTTTAGAGATGAACGATACGCTGTTGTCGATCCTGGGTTATACCCGCGACGAGTTTCGCAATTCTAAACTGAGTTGGCGGGATATGAGTCCGCCAGAGTATGCCGAGATAGATCGGCAGGCAATGGAGCAGCTAGAATTGACTGGCAGCATCAAAGCAATAGAGAAAGAAGTTATTCGCAAAGATGGGACGCGCCTACCAATTTTAATTAGTGCTACGCGCTTGCAAGGTGAGGTAGAAGAACATATTGCCTTTATCGTAGATCTCAGCGATCGCAAACGAGCCGAGATTGCCCTGCGCAACAGTGAAGAACGATTGCGGCTGGCTTTTGCCGCAACTCAGATGGGAAGTTGGGATTGGGACATTTCAACTGGTAGCATCACTTGGTCTGACAACATGGAAGCCATGTTTGGCTTAACTCCAGGGGAGTTTGACGGTTCTTACGAAATGTTTGAATCGCGACTGCACCCAGAAGATCGCGATCGCGTGCTAGAGGCAATTGACAGCGCCGTCAATACGGGAGCAGACTACAACATCGAATTTCGAGTTGTTTTTCCTAATGGTACAGTTCGTTGGGCGCAGAGCAAAGGACAGATTTTCTACGATCGAACGGGTAAAGCCGTCCGTATGACAGGAGTTGATTTAGATATTACCGATCGCAAACACAGGGAAGTAGAAAACGCTCGTATGCTGGAACTAGCTCAACAAGCACAGAGAGAAGCTGAAGCCGCTAACCGTGCTAAAGATGAGTTTGTGGCAATGGTATCTCACGATTTGCGCTCTCCCCTGAATGCGATTCTGGGTTGGGCAAAACTGCTGAGGACTCGTCAGGTGAATGCTGAAACCACTGCCCGCGCCTTAGACGCGATCGAGCGTAACGCCCAATCTCAAGCAAAATTGCTCGAAAATCTGTTAGACGTGTCGCGCATGATTCGCGGCAAACTAGAACTCCAAGAGAGTCAGTTCGATTTAGTTTCCCTTGTAGAAGAGTCGGTTGAAACTACTTTTCTTGCTGCTAGCGCCAAGCAGATTCATTTAGAATTCCGAATCCCGAATTCTAAATTCCGAATTCCAATCTCTGGCGATCGCGATCGCTTGCAACAAGTCTTGGGTAATTTACTCTCAAACGCAATTAAATTTACCCCAGAAGGTGGCAAAATCGAAGTCCAGTTATCGTTATTAACTAGTAGTCACAACCACCAATTACCAACTACCAATTACCAATTATCAACTACCAACTACGCCCAAATTCAAGTTATCGATACGGGCAATGGTATCAGTCCTGAGTTTTTGCCCCACGTCTTCGATCGCTTCCGTCAAGCCCAGAGTCCTAATAAGCAAGGAGGATTGGGACTGGGATTGGCGATCGCCCGTCACATCGTAGAATTGCATGGTGGTACAATTCACGCTGCCAGTCTTGGCGTGGGACAAGGAGCAACGTTTACGATCCAGTTGCCATTAATGCCTCCAAAGTAGGGCGATCGCACATTGCAGACTGCGCCCCTGGCTTGGTTGCAGCTAAAGCGCCCGCCGCTGCACCCCATACTACTGCTTGTCTCAAGGGTAGTCCTTCTACTAGTGCCGCAGCTAAACCACCATTGAAGGCATCTCCTGCGGCTACCGTATCTACAGCCGTGACGGAGAAGGCGGGAGTAAAAAATGTTTCTGCTTGAGTCGCACAGATGACACCCCTAGCACCAAGTTTGACGATCGCATTACCCACACCTTTTTGTAACAAAGCCCGTGCTGCTGCGGTTGCAGTTTCTCGTCCATCTACAGTAAAGCCAACTAATCGCCCTGCTTCTGTTTCGTTTGGGGTGATGATATCGACCAAGGGATAAAGTTCATCTGGTAAATTTTGGGCTGGTGCAGGATCGAGAATGACTTGAATTCCGGCTGCTTTTGCAACTTGGGCGGCTGCAATAACGGCGCTGAGGGGAATTTCTAGTTGGAGGAGTAGGATCGATCCCTCCAACCCCCCTTGGGAAGGGGGGCTAATAGATTTTTCTAACTCCCCTTGGGAAGGGGGGCTATTTGTTCCCTCCCTTTGGGAAGGGGGGCTACTTGTTCCCTCCCCTTGGGAAGGGGGGCGAGAAAGGATCTTTAATACACTCTGGAGACGTTCTACATCTGTCTCATCGACTCGTCCATTTGCACCAGGAGTTATGATAATTTGGTTTTCACCATTGTCATCAACCGCGATCGCAGCGACTCCAGAACTGATACTTTCATCCACCAATACATTTTCAGTTCGTACTCCCGCCGCTTGCAGACTTGCTAATAATTCCCGACCGAAATTATCTCCGCCAACACGCCCTATCATGTATGAGGGAACGCCCAATTTGGCGATCGCAACTGCTTGATTTGCGCCTTTTCCCCCTGGCGCGGTGACAAAACTATGTCCCGTCAGAGTTTCTCCAGGTAAAGGTAATCTGGGTGTTTTACTAACTAGATCGATATTGATACTACCGAATACGATAATAGAGTTCATATTACGTCTCAATCGAAGAAAATAGCTTTTTTACAGATAATAATGCCAGAAGCCTCTCCTAGAGAAATTCAAGTTTATGCAACTCCAGATGGGAAATATCCTTTCATAGAATGGTTAGAGTCTCTACGAGACAGTAACGCTAGAGCTAAAATTAAAGCAAGGCTCGATCGCGTTGAAACTGCTAATCTTGGGGACTATAAAGCAGTTGGGAAAGGCGTGTGTGAGTTGAAAATAGATTATGGTTCTGGTTATAGAGTTTATTTTGGACAAGTAGGAACGACGTTGATTCTACTTTTATGTGAAGGAGATAAGAGTACTCAAGAAAAAGACATCCCCCAAGCTATTCAATATTGGACGGACTATGGAAACAGATAAAATGCCGAAAAATATTAGCTACCACAGTTACCTAATTGAGTCTTTAAAAGAACCATCTGAGGCTAGTGCCTACTTCAAAGCTGTTTTAGCAGAAGGAAGTGTAGAACTGCTTCAAAAAGCCATAGACAATCTAATTGAAGCAGGCTATAACAATTTAGCGATCGCTTTGGATTTACAACAGTTAAATAACTTCACTCTGTTGTCAGCAATGACTACCAAAGTAGAAACAAAAAACTTATTTCAAACAGCCGATCTTGAATTGAAACAACGAGTTTAATCGAATCCGATAACGACTCCCTACTCCTGTACGGGCAAGTTTATCCGAAATATCTGTCAGTATCAACCCTTCGGTAAACCCGCCCCTACGATTCCCTCTTTTACAAAATTTACGCTTACAAAATTTGCGATAAAAACTTGCGCGTCCGTTCTTCTTTGGGGTTTTGAAAAAATTCTTGGGGTGGGGCTTGTTCGACTAACATTCCACTATCCATTAAAACGATGCGATCGGCAACTTCGCGGGCAAACCCAACTTCGTGCGTCACGACTACCATTGTCATCCCCGATCGCGCCAGACTCCTCATCACATCTAACACTTCCCGTACCATTTCTGGATCGAGGGCTGATGTAGGTTCGTCAAATAACATAATTTTAGGCTGCATTGCTAATGCCCGGGCGATCGCTACCCGTTGTTGTTGTCCGCCAGAAAGTTGTCCTGGGTACTTTTGCGCTTGTTCTAAAATTCCTACCCTTTCCAACAGTTGCATGGCGACTTCTTCCGCTTTTTGCTTTTTCCAGCGGCGTACCCAAATCGGCGAAAGAGTTACGTTTTGTAGTACGGTAAGGTGAGGAAACAAATTAAATTGCTGAAACACCATTCCCACTTCTTTACGAATTGCATCTATGTTACGCAAATCGTGAGTTAGGGCAATTCCATCAACTTCAATTCGCCCTTGTTGGTAATCTTCTAAAGCATTAAACGTGCGAATAAACGTAGATTTACCCGAACCAGAGGGACCCATCACCACCACCACCTCCCCCCGATTCACGGTAAGGCTAACCCCACGCAGGACGTAAAATTTATTGCTGCTATACCACTTATGGACGTTCTCAGCAATAATCATTGGTTGTGAATTGTCATTTGTCATTGGTAGTTGGTAATTGATAGTTGGTAATTGGTAGTTGGTAGTTGGTAATTTTTGACTGTTAGCTTTTGACTTTTGACTTTACCCATTACCCATTACCTGTTAGTTACTAACATTTAATTTCCGTTCTAAATAGCGACTTGCAGTAGACATTCCATAACAAAAGAGCCAGTAGAGTAAGCCAATGAATAAATAAACTTCGGCATAACGTCCGAGAAATTGGGGTTGTGCCAAAATCGAGCGAGAGATTCCGGTTAATTCTAGTAAACCAAATAGAGCTAGTAGAGATGTATCTTTAAATAAACCAATAAATTGACCGACGATCGCGGGAATTACGGCTTTAAGTGCCTGGGGTAATACGATCAGTAACACAACTAAAGGCGAACTTAAACCCAAGGCTTTAGCGGCTTCGTATTGTCCTCTAGGTATAGCTTGTAATCCACCACGGATATTTTCTGCTAAATACGCTGCACTAAATAATACTAGTCCAGCGATCGCCCGTAGTACGCGATCTAAATTGCGGAAGTTAGGCGGGAGAAATAACGGTAACATTACCTGAGCTAAGAATAAAATGCCAATTAATGGCAACCCGCGCACGACTTCAATGTAGAGAATCGATAAGATCCGGACTATAGGTAATGGACTTTGGCGACCGAGGGCGAGTAAAACGCCAAAGGGAAACGACAGTACGATCCCGCAAATTGCTGTGAGTAGGGTTAGTAATAGCCCCGACCATACATTTGTTGGGACTGAAGCTAAACCTAAACCACCTCCAATTAACCAAATATTGACGATAAATACTAATCCCCAAGCTGGTGTTAGCCAAGGGCTAATACTAGCAGGTAATTTGCGTCCAACTGCGTAGCCAACTATAGCAATAATGGCGATCGCTAATATCCATAGACGCGCACTCAGTTCTAAAGGTAGCAGTACAATAGCTGCAATCATTACCCCTAAAACAAATAAAATTGTCCGGCTAAATATGGGAGAATTTCTAACAATATAACCCCAACAAAGCCCTGCTAAACCGATAATCAGTCCCAGCGCCGTCCACACCCGCCAATACAATTCCGGAGGAAATCGGCCGACAAAAAAGAGCCGCAAGTTTGCACCTACGACCCCCCACTGTGCTGCGGTTAATGCCCAACTAATAAAGTTACTCAGTCCCCAAATAATGACTGCTAAGCAAACAATTGTCAGAATACTGTTGTACCAAGTACTGAACAAATTTTTCTGTACCCAGTTCAGGGGAGATGTGGGTGGGGTAGGAGGCGCAGACGATTGGATTTGCAAGGGTCTATCTCTCCTTAATTTGCACAGTGCGGTTGTATAAATTCATGATGAGAGAGATGGTTAAGCTTGTAGTTAGATAGGTAATCATAATTAGCAACATCACTTCCACAGCCCGTCCCGTCTGATTAAACGTGGTGGAAGCAACAAAATAAACATCGGGAAAACCAACTGCGATCGCCAAACTGGAGTTTTTCGCTAAGTTGAGGTAGTGACTCGTCAAGGGTGGTATAATTACGCGCAATGCTTGCGGTAAAATCACCATTTGCATGATCCGATTCGGCTTCAGTCCCAAAGCACGAGCTGCTTCCCATTGCCCTTTTGGTACGGCTAGAATCCCCGCCCGCACAATTTCAGCAATATAACTACTCGTATAAATCACCAGTCCAGCAAGGAGGGCGCAAAACTCTGGCGACAGACGCAATCCACCCTCAATCTGTCCCTGCGTAACTTGCGGAATACTCAACCGAAAGGGAATATTGCGGGTCAAGACAAAAGCGATAACGATAGCCCCTAAAATCGAACCCAAAGCATACCAAATTTGATGTCCTGCCTGTCCTCGTTCTACCATGACGCGCCCCCGCCAGCGCCACAAGGCGATCGCCCCAACAATTCCCGCCAGCAGTAACACCAACCAAATGCCTCCCCCCGACCCAATTTCCAGCCACGGAAAAAACACGCCTTGTCCCGTCAGGTAAGTAGAACCAAGAAGAGTAATAGGATTTTCAATTCCTGGTAGGTTGATAAAAACGGCAAAGTACCAAAAAAATAGTTGCAATAGTAGAGGTACATTGCGGAAGATTTCTACATAAGAAATAGCAATACGTCGTACCAACCAGTTATCTGAAAGTTGGGCAATACCAAAGACCAATCCAAAAATAGTAGCTAAAACTAGACCGATTGCTACCACACGCAATGAATTAAGCAATCCGACAAATATTGCCCGACTATAGCTATTAGACGGATCGTAGGGAATGATGCTTTCGCCAATATCAAAGGAGGCTTGCACTCCCAAAAAATCAAATCCTAACTGAATGCCTAATTGCCGCAGATTATAAGTGAGATTATCCCAAATCAGAGCAACAAAAATTACCACCAACAAAACCGCGATCGCCTGTCCGGCAATCTGCCAGAAGCGATCGTCTCGTAATAGTTTCTGCAACTTCATGTAGTGGTAATTGGTAATTGGTAAGTCAAAAGTCAAAAGTTACAAGTCAAAAACCAAAAGCCAGAAGTCAGACATCAAAAGTGACTGCTCCCTGCTCCCTGACAAATGTTACCTGAACGGTGGAGCGTAGTGTAAACCACCTTTCTCCCAGATATCGTTCTGACCGCGTGGTAAATTGAATGGCGTGCCAGGTCCGAGATTACGGTTGTAAATCTCGCCGTAGTTGCCGACTTTCCTCACTGCACGGGCAACAAAATCATTCGGTAAACCCGCACCTTGACCTAAATTCCCTTCCGTGCCTAGCAATCTTTTGACAACTGGGTCTTGGCTTTTGGCAAATTGGTCGATGTTTTGAGAATTAATCCCCAGTTCTTCGGCTTCAATTAAGCCAAAGATCGTCCACTTAACCGCATCAAACCAGCGGGAGTCTCCGTTTTTCACGGCTGGTGTTAGTGGTTCTTTGGATAAAAGCGCATCTAGAATAATATTATCTTGCGGATTTTTCAGCGTTGTTCGACGGGATACCAATCCAGAGCGATCGGTACTCACAGCCTGACACCGACCTTGTTCGTATGCTGCGTAAACGGCATTAGCATCTTCAAATACTAGGGGCGTGTATTTCACTCCAATTTTGCGCATTTGGTCGGCAAAGTTTTGCTCGGTAGTAGTTCCCGTCTCCATGCAAACAGCTTTGCCTTGCAAACCCTTCAAGTCTTTTGTCCCAGCAGATTTCTTCACCATTACGCCCTGACCGTCATAAAACGTCACGGGAAGAAACTCCAGCCCTACCGAAGTATCGCGACTCATCGTCCAAGTCGTATTGCGACTGAGAATATCGACTTCTCCTGCTTGCAGGGCAGTGAATCTCTCTTTTGCGTTCAGATTGCGGAAATCGACAGCATTCAGATCGTCAAATAAAGCCGCTGCGATCGCCCGACAGATATCCACATCGAGTCCAGAATACTTACCTGCTTGGTCTACGTAGCTAAACCCTGGTAAAGTACCACTGACACCGCACGCCAGCCTGCCGCGAGACTTAGCTGCATCTAATGTACCCCCTCCTCCCCCTGCGGCTGGGCTACTTCCTGTTTGAGCGGTTCCCTGTGGCTGTGGTGACTGGGAATAAAATTGGCTGCAAGCAGTTAAAGGAGTTGCTACCAGCGCAACACCCACTAGCAGTACACTCCTTTTGAACATAAATAGATTTGTCCTACTCTTCTCTGTTTTTTTACGATGCACGCTCATACTAAGTGGTATCAATTGCCACAAAAGCGAGTGTTTCTCTGTAAATTTGATTAGTTAAACTTTACCGCAAACAGACGTAAGAAGTGAGAGATCGGAGGTAAGTTGATGCATACACACTTGTAGGGGCGCACAGCTGTGCGCCCCAATAAATTAGGCATAATATGGAGGAAATTACACGTCGCTAATTCTGATACGAACGACCGCGCCTATAAAGAGTTACTCCTAGAGCAATTCCAGGAATAGTCAAAACTGCTACCCAAGGAGAACGCCACCAATCAATTGATTGCGTCGTGTAGCTGTTCCGATATCTGCTGCAAGGATAAGATTGAGCTGGATCGACAGAAGAAAATAAAACTCCACCCGCGATCGCAGTCGTGGATAAGATAGTCGCCAACGATAATTTTGCTGCTTTCATTGTGCTTAACTTCCCTAGCTTTTATCAGTTCAACTCAAGTAGCTTGAGAAAAGCATGAATTTTTATAAATTGTAATCTAGAACTTGTAATTTAGAACTTGTAATTTCTACCCTGAAGCCGAGTTCGGCGCTGATGGCGCAAATCGTTATCAACTCTAGCAATCAATTCATCCAGTGCCAAAGTTACAAGTTCGAGTTGTCGATTACTGTCACGTAATTGTTCGACGGTACGCTTAACTTTGTCTGGATCGGGAATTTTTTTAGGTTTACTCATGTAGGTCAAAGTCCCTCTTAGCTTCTCTAATACTTGCAATTGAAGCATCGCGGGCAGCTTGGGCTTGCTCGATGTTTTGATACAGTAAATTTACCACATCTGTAGGAGCAGTCGGTTGATATTCGGAAATTCTAGGTAAGAGCGCACTCAGACGAGAATAAGGAGCTAGTAGGCGTTCTCTCACATTCAGGAGTTGTTCTAATACTGGAAGCGTTTCTTCTGTTTCACCAAACTGTTCAAAGAGCCTTGATTCTGTTGCTGCTGCCTCATCCATCCCTTCCACTAACTGTCTTTGTAGAGTAAAAATGGTACCTAAAGTTTCATCTGAAAGCTTTGCCATCTGCGTATTTTTTCATCTTTAACTGTTTCATAAAATACACAGAAAGGTTGAGTTATAGCAAGAAGCCAGTATTATCTGACCCCATCAGATTGCCGAAAGCAATTTTCTTCAAAAACATTAAATTTATCTTGACCTCAGCCATGCCGCTCAGTTGCCTGCTACCCTAGATATTCGTGTTGTTGCGCTGAAGCTCTGCTAAAGTTCTGAAAAAGCGACGTTATCGACGGGTCAAACCGCGAAAATCTGGGCGTAGGGGTTGGTGTTGGCTGATGCTACTACTGCCTACCTTATTGTGGCTGGGATATCAGGAGGTGAAAAGCCAGTTAGAGCCATATCAAGCAATTCTCGTTCTCGGCGGTTCCGTCCAACGAGAGAAGTTCGCAATCGAATTTGCACAGAACAAGCCAGATTTACCAATTTGGGTTTCCGGTGGTAGTCCGAAAGAATACGCCCGTAATTTATTTACCCAAGCTGGTGTCGATCGCAGTCGTTTGCATTTAGACTACCAGGCAGTAGATACGGTCACAAACTTTACTACCTTAGTCGGCGAGTTTCAAAAGCGGGGCATCAAGAAGATCTACCTGATCACGTCTGACTATCATATGCGCCGTGCCGAAACAATCGGTCAAATTGTCTTAGGTAGTCGTGGGATTGATTTTACCCCAATTTCCGTTCCCTCGCAGCGATCGCCAGAACCCTACAACAAAACCATCCGCGACGGAGGTAGAGCTTTGCTTTGGGTACTGACAGGACGCACGGGTTCGACATTAACGAAAAGATAAGTCGGTACGGGAGTCGGAGGACAAGGGAGACAAGGGAGACAAGGACGACAAGGGAGACAAGGGAGACAAGGGAGACAAGGGAGACAAGGGGCAGAGGAGCAAGAACTGTCAACCACCAACTACCCATTACCCATTACCCATTACCTCTCACCTCTCGATAGATGTGATTTTAGATTTGGCAGATTAAATTTGTCTTTGATTGCTAAGTTTATCTGTGGTGGCGATCGCATTTGTTAGCCAACTACTGTCTTTATGTGTATGATTACTGAGCCAAGCAGTACAAAATTATTATCTCGCACGGGCGATCGCTCTAAATTGGGTTTAGTTTGTATCACCGTTTCTAAAGCAGTCCGCTATCGTACCATGACGCGGACGCGCTACCTCAAGTTAAGTGCAGCAGAACGGGAAACTGCCTTACGAGAGCTTTATTTGAGCAATTTAACTCGCTTGGATGCGGCAATATCTTTTTGTCAAGCAAACCAAATCTTCCTCTATCGAATGCCTTCGGGTTTATTTCCCCTAAGTGACATGGAAGACGGCATCGGACAGAACATTTTAGCAGAAATGGCTGCTGATTTAGCAGCAGTGGGAAGGCGATCGCAACAACTGGGCATCCGCATGGTACTCCATCCCGATCAATTTGTGGTATTAAGTTCTGACTCGCCACAAGTCGTGGAAAACAGTATCAAAATTTTGACACAACATGCCCAAATTATGGACTTGCTCAGTTTACCGCGCTCGGCTTGGGCGTGCATGAATATTCACGGAGGCAAAGCTCAGAGAACGTCGCAATTGGTGCAAGTTGTCAATCGCCTTCCAGAAGCAATTAAAAGCCGCCTCACTTTTGAAAATGACGAATATGCCTACAGTGCTGAGGAAATCTTAGCTGTTTGTCAGCAGGCAAAAGTCCCAATGGTTTTTGACGCTCACCATCACATCTGTCATGAGAAACTAGAAAGCTACGATCATCCCTCCGTAGCCGAGATGTTTTATGCTGCTAGATCGACGTGGAAAAATCCAGAGTGGCAACTCGTCCACATTTCTAACGGTGAAGCAGCTTTCAGTGATAGACAGCATAGCGAATTTATTACCGTCATGCCCAGTATCTACCGAGAAGCACCCTGGATTGAAATTGAAGCTAAGGCAAAAGAAGAGGCGATCGCGGCTTTGACTAACAGCAATTGGTGATACTATTTGCTGTTATCGCTCCTTAACTGCGATCGCATTCTTGGTGCGAGCAAAATTTGGTTGAAATGAATATGTCATCTGTGCAACAAACTCAAATAGCATTTCGTCCAGTACGGCGCTTTCTCTGGCTGGAAAGATTAGTTGCTCTTGTGGTTTTACTGAATTTCTTCCTTGTCTTGTTCGATTTATCATATATTCCTTGGCGCGACTTTTATTTTGAAAAACTTCCTCAAATTGTTCAGCAGTACGATCCGATTAAAGGTATCGAACCCCATCGAGAAACAACCCGATATCTGGCTCAATTTCAACAAATCAAACAAGAAATTGAGCAGACGGGTATTCAGTCACCAGAAGTCGAGAATCTATTAGCTCAAATGCGGCAACTTAGCAATGAGTTAATCGAAGATAATCCTTTTGCGATCGCCCAGAAAACCGGACATTTAGAAAATATCAAAAATCAAGTCCGCGATCGCGTTCATATTAACTCAGCTCATCAAGCCTTCGATACTTTTTGGAGTCAGGCTTATCTCAATCGCGCAGGCTGGGAGCGAGAATTAGATTTCTTTACAACAAATCTTCAGCCACTCATAGAAACTAACTACTATCGTGGAATTAATACTCAAGGTAAATTCATCGATCGCTTTTGGTTAATTGACTTACCTTTTATCGCTTTTTTTGGCTTAGAAATTCTCATCCGTACTTTCATTATCAGCCGTCAAAGACCAGATTTAAATTGGCTAGAGGCACTGCTAAGGCGTTGGTACGATTTATTTCTCCTCTTACCATTTTGGCGCTGGCTGAGGGTAATTCCAGTAACGATACAGCTTTATCAAGCACAATTATTAAATCTCGAACCTGTTCGCAAGCAAATTAAATATGATTTCGTCACTAATTTCGCTGAAGAAGTGACA
Source organism: Chroococcidiopsis cubana SAG 39.79 (assembly GCF_003991895.1). Classification (NCBI taxonomy): domain Bacteria; kingdom Bacillati; phylum Cyanobacteriota; class Cyanophyceae; order Chroococcidiopsidales; family Chroococcidiopsidaceae; genus Chroococcidiopsis; species Chroococcidiopsis cubana. The sequence continues at coordinate 50,449 of NZ_RSCK01000017.1, read as the reverse complement.
GAAATTGTTGGCGTGCGGTTAATCGATCAAATGCAAGACTCTATCGAACGAGGTGATGCAGCTGAGTGGTTATTAAGAACGGGACGTTATCAACCCTATATCAATATTAATAATACTAATGAAGTGCAAGAAATTGCTAATCGCTTACTGCGAATGACAATTTATCAAGTTATTCCCAAAGTCCAAACTGAGATTGAATCATTACTCCACTACAGTATCGAAAATGCCATTAAGAAAACTCAAATGTACCAGCAAATACAGCATTTACCAGGTATGGACACTCTACCTCGTCAAGTTTCATCCAAATTAGCTAACGATATTTCCCAATCTACTTACACAACTTTGACCAATTTATTAGAAGATCCTATAGTTATAGAAAAATCGAGTCACTTAATTCAAAACTTTAGCATTGCCCTAGAAACAGAAGTCAAAAAACAACACAACTTGCAAGCCCTCAAGTCATTATTTGTAGACTTACTCGAAGAAGTCAAAATTAATTACGTCAAAGATATTGCCCAAGGTGGAGTTGAAAGAAGTTGGGAAGAAGCAAATCAATTGCGCCGCATCATTCGCCAGTAGCAGTAAATCTTGAGAAAAATGTCACGCAAAGACGCAGAGACGCTAAGCACCCTTTGCGCCTTTGCGTCTTTGCGCGAGACAAATTTTAGAATAGAATTCCCAGCTACAATTAAGAAATGTTAAGAGAAGTTTGTCAGTTATGATGCAGAATACATCTGATGCGGGAGCGAGTGCCATAACTCAACTAACAGCATATTAATGCAGCTAAGGTGCTGACAGTTTTTTGCTTGGCAATTTGTGCAATCGTTTTTGGGATATCCGACTTACGCCAAGTTATTTATCTTTGTTTGCACGTTAGCTATTGTCTGTGGTGGTTGCTAGAACAGTGGTTCTTTCCTAACCGACGACAGATATTTAACGAACCCATAGGAGTAGGAGGTTTTAGCTTCACTTTGATATTTGTCGGAGTATTCTATACCTTACCTGGATATTTGGCATTTACCAACCCCGCACCTATTTCTGCACTCGCGATCGCGATCGCCATACCACTATACATCTTCGGAACTTTGATTAATACTACTGCTGACGTACAAAAACTAACTGCTAAGCAATACGGGGCGGGTTTAGTGCAGGATGGAGTTTGGAGATTCTCTCGCAATATTAACTACTTCGGTGACTTGCTACGCTATCTCAGTTTCAGCGTTGTCGCAGGTTCTTTATGGGCTTATCTCGTACCAGGAACTATTACCCTCCTCTATCTCCAGCGCATCTCTCAAAGAGAACAAACCATGTCTGGCAAGTATAGCGAGTATGCAGCGTATCAAGAGTCTAGTAGCCGCTTGATTCCTTTTCTTTGGTGATTCAGGGCAGCATACCATATCCATTCTGAGAAGGCGTACAATCGTGCGCCCTCAAAGTGTACGCACATTAATAATGCGTACTCATAACGAGTATGATATACTTGATTTTCAGGAAATATCTTTTTACAGATGTAAACCCAAGCAGCATCTATTTAAGTTGCTATTTCACTATTACTATCACTACCGCGATCGCAATTTATGAACGTTGTTCTTGTCGGATTTCTTGCTAGCCTACTCGCTGGACTAGCAACTTTTGTTGGAGCTTTACCAATCTTACTACCAATCAATTTGACCCAGAGAATCCAGGGAATCATGTTGGGGTTTAGTGGTGGAGTTATGTTAGCAGCTACAGCTTTTTCTCTGATCGTTCCAGGTACAGAAGCAGCAGAAAAAATTGGTTATTCCAGAGCGATCGCTGCTCTAATTATGGTTGTAGGAATTTTGTTGGGTGGATTGTTCTTACAAGTTGCCCACCATGCTTTACCGCACGAACATTTTTTTAAAGGACGAGAAAATTGTCGAGGTAAAAGTCTTAAACAAATTTGGTTATTTATTACCGCGATTACAATTCATAACTTTCCTGAAGGATTGGCTGTAGGAGTCAATTTTGGGAGTGGAAATATCGAACAAGGGCTACCCGTTGCTTTAGGGATTGGCTTACAAAATATGCCCGAAGGTTTAGTAGTAGCTCTATCATTAATCTCAGAAAGATATTCTACTAGCTATGCTTTAGGAATTTCTCTGCTTACGGGTTTAGTAGAGCCTTTGGGCGGGTTAGTTGGTGCTGGCGTAGCAAGTATAGCTCAGTTTATTTTACCTTGGGCAATGGCGTTTGCAGCAGGAGCAATGCTATTCGTAATCAGCGACGATATTATCCCCGAATCGCACCGTAAAGGATTAGAAACCGAAGGAACTATCGGTGTCATGTTAGGTTTTGTGGTAATGATGTTTTTAGATATTGCTCTAGGGGGATAGTCAGTTGTGTGTGTAGAGACGTTACATGTAACATCTGTACAAAGTTATCAGTTGTCAAAGAATAGGATTTGACTTTTGACTTTTGACTTTTGACTTTTGACTTAATCCTTTGATTCTAATTGTTTTATTTTCCGCTCTAATTCAAACTCGCGATCGCTGACAATTGTTTCTAAATTTGCAATGCGTTGCTCAAGTTGTTTTGGATCGCTATTTGCTAGCGATTGAGACTGCTTATCATCGCGCCAGACAAAGTACGTACCTGTGGCAGCTCCGGCGATCGCGGCTAGCGGTAAAATAGGACCACTCCTAGTTACGCTAGAAAGTGGAATGCAAATTGCTAGCATTCCCGTAGCGAAAGCCCAAATTTTTGAAGTTGCAGCAACGCGGATATCTTTACTCATTGCCTGCTTCCTGGACGGAGATTACTGACAAACTATTTAATTTTACTGTAGCAACAAACTTCAGTATCTTTGCTATAGCTTTGCAAAAATTTGACTGAGTTAGCCCGAACCACATGGCACTCGTCTGCGTTTATCTGCTGACACATGGCTGTATCTGAAATACAAATTTATACAGTAGAGATTCAATACTAATTGCTCTTAATACATTATTCATAGATTTGAATACTTAAACTTTAAGTAGATATACTACGGGAAAAACAGCGATCGCCTGGATATAATCGCGATTATCCATCTGTAAGATATCTGCAAAATAGTAGGTTCTACAGTTAACTAGGATATTTTTTTGCCACAGTTTTATTGCTAATCGAAAAAATATGCAAACTCATGTAAAATTAGCGACTCGTTCGCTGAATTTGTTATGTCTTTTTAGTTTATTGAGTACGGCTAATTTATCTCTGCTGATACCTATAGTTAATGCTCAAACTCCTATTCTGACTGAAAATAGCCAAACCCAAGCACCTCAACGCCAGCGAGTTGCTGTCCTAGATTTTGATTTTGCCGATACTGGCAGTGTTAATTTTGCAAATATCTTTGGTGGTGCTAGCCCAGCCCAAGGAGTGAGTAATTTGATCGCAAATGCATTAGTTAAAGATGGTTCTTATAGTGTTATCGAGCGTAGTAAAATTGACGCTATTTTACAAGAACAAGACTTAGGTGCTTCGGGACGGATAAATCCAGAAACCGCTGCTCAAATTGGTAGGGTTTTGGGAGTTGATGCTGTCGTAATTGGTGCGGTAACTCAATTTAATATTGAAGAAAATAATTCTGGTAACGGCTTTTGCGTTTTTGGAGTTTGTTCGGCGAAACAAAAAAGTCGGGCGATCGTGCAAATTGATGCTAGGCTCGTCAGCACGACGACCGCAGAAATTCTCGCTGCAACTCAAGGTAAAGGAGAAGTTGATAAAAAAAGCAAAGCTTTAAATGTGGGTGGTATTTATCACGAGTCGAAAAATGCCGATCCTGAAACTTTATTGAGTGCAGCCGCAGAACTTGCTGTGAGTGAAATTACGCGAGAAATTGTTGCCTCTGCTGCCAAAGTTACGACAGCAGCTTCGTTTACACCAAATGTTAATGCTGTAGTAGCTGATGTCACTAATAATTTAGTCACGATTAACAAAGGACAGGAAGCAGGTTTAAAAACCGGGATGAAAATCTCAATCGAGCGAGTAGCCAAAGAAATTAAAGATCCTGAAACTGGTAAGACTCTGCGCGCCTTAACTTCGCCAATTGGCACGATTGAATTAACAGAAGTCGGTCAGGGATTTGCCACTGGTAAAGTTACAAACGGTGTGGGCTTTAAACGAGGAGATATGGCAAAAGCCGGACAATAGAGAGGAATTAAGAATTCGATGTAGGGTGGGCATTGCCCACCTTATTTTATGGGTCATTATCAATGACAAATGACCAATACCTGTAATAATTAAGATATTTAGAAGTTTCAAAAATCGTTTTTCAGGCAGAGTGACTGTAAGGTACAAATACCAAAATGACTCATGCGAATACTAGCAACACTAAACCATTTTTCTATCCCAACCGTACCTTAGAGCGGGCGCGTCGGGCGCTGATTTGTTCTAGCTTTAACTTACACTTATTTCAGGCAATGATAGCTCAAAGCGTACCAGTTATGGCGATCGCAGGCAGTTCTGGCATGGAAAAAGGCTATACTCAGCGTCCTTTAACAGAACTTGCAGTAGACAACGAACTCTTTTGGCTGATTCAAGTCGGTGTATTGCGGCGCGAGGTAGACGGACAGGGAATCACAGATAGTTTTCGGCTCACGCCTCTGGGCAGACAGCTAGTAGAGCGATACGCTCAGCATGGTAAGTGGGATACTCCAACGTGGCGCGATCGCCTTTACAATACCCTGAGTCGCTGGCTGCGGCTACCTTTTTAGGTGAATGTCTTAAATTTGTCAGCGCAAAAGTTAAGAATCAGCAAAAAAGGGGAAAAATAAACACAGAAACCCATCTCGGTCTGAAATTTCTGCCTTTACCTGCTCAAGCCGATAGCCGCATATGAAATCAATCATGATCGTGGGAACGACATCCCATGCTGGAAAATCAACAATCGCAGCTGCAATTTGTCGCATTTTAGCCAAACGTGGCTGGCGCGTAGCCCCCTTTAAAGGACAAAATATGGCGCTGAATGCTTACGTTACCGTTAATGGTGGCGAAATTGGCTATGCCCAAGCGGTGCAAGCGTGGGCGGCTGGCGTTGCTCCAATGGTAGAGATGAACCCAATCTTGCTCAAACCCCAAGGAGATATGTCTTCTCAGGTGATCCTCAAAGGCAAGGCTGTGGGCAGAGTCAACGCAGCAGACTACTACGAGCAATTTTTTCAACTAGGATGGCAGGCAATTGAAGAATCTCTGCGCCATCTGTCAGCAGAATTTGACATGATCGTGTGCGAGGGGGCAGGCAGTCCGGCAGAAATTAATCTCAAGCATCGCGATTTAGCAAATATGCGGATCGCCAAGTATTTGAACGCGCCAACGTTACTAGTCGTAGATATCGATCGCGGTGGTGCTTTTGCCCATGTCGTAGGCACGCTAGAATTACTCGAACCAGAGGAACGCAGTTTAGTGCGCGGGATTATCATCAATAAATTTCGCGGACAGCGATCGATCTTAGAACCGGGCATTAAGTGGCTGGAAGAACGGACGGGAATCCCCGTCATTGGTGTCATTCCCTGGCTGGATCATTCATTCCCCGCCGAAGATTCCCTCGATTTGTTTGAACGCAAGCCCTCTCGGGCTAAAGGCGAACTCAACATTGTCGTAATTCGCCTGCCGCGAATTTCTAACTTTACCGACTTCGATCCGTTAGAATCGGAACCCTGTATTGGTTTGAGATATCTCAGCCCCAAACACGAACTAGGACATCCAGATGCAGTGATTCTCCCAGGAACGAAAACCACAATCGCCGATTTACTCGTCCTGCATAAAACCGGGATGGCAAAGTCAATTCAAAACTATGCGGCGGCTGGGGGAACGGTTTTAGGTATCTGCGGTGGCTTCCAAATTCTGGGGCAACAGCTAGCCGATCCAGAAGGGCTAGAGGGCGAAGCTGGTAGGTATCCAGGTTTAGGATTGCTGCCAATCAGAACGGCAATCACAATGCATAAAGTTGCTCGCCAGCGTCAAGTCATATCGAATTTTCCGCAGTCAGGATTGCCCGTATCGGGGTATGAAATTCACCAAGGGCGATCGCGTTTAGTGGAATTACCCCCCGCCCAAGCCAACGACTATCAACCCCTGTTTGACGATACCGGTCTTGGCATGGTAGATAGTAGTCAATCAATCTGGGGAACATATCTGCACGGAATTTTCGATAATGGACCTTGGCGGAGGGCTTGGTTAAATCGCCTGCGGCAACAAAGGGGACTCAAATCTCTGCCTACAGGTATCTCTAATTATCGCGAGCAGCGAGAAGCAATGCTCGACTCCCTAGCAGGTATGGTCGAAACCCATCTAGACTTATCTTCTGTTCTGTCGCCTTAAAGTTAGGAATTATGACTGTGCGAGTCAATTTTTTACCCGATGATGTCACTGTAGAAGCCACAGTCGGAGAACCATTGTTAGATGTAGCAGACCGAGCGGGGGTTATCATCCCCACGGGCTGTATGATGGGTTCCTGTCACGCTTGCGAAGTCGAGATTGATGGGGACAATACAGTGTGCGCTTGTATTACTGCCGTTCCTCCGGGACAAGAACAGTTAACGATCGATCTTTATTTCGATCCGGCGTGGTGAGAATCAATTCCTAGCTAGCATTTCCCGCTGTTTTAGCCCGCATCAAAAATACTAAGGCAGCTATAGCCATTATCCCCATCACGATTCCAGCAGTTCTGTAAGTTACAGCTATTCCTACGAAATTAGTCAAAGGCTGACTGACGAGGGGTGAGAGAAATTGTCCCAAAAAAAAGCTAGTTGTTAACCCACCTAAAACTCTCCCACGGGCTACACCAGGAGCGATTGAAGTCAGGCAAAAGTTCATATTTGGCATGAGTAAACCCAAACCCAGACCCGCGATCGCTAATCCTAGTAGAATCACCGCATAACCTGCGCCAAAACTGATCAATTCATATCCTAGTGCCATGTTTAAAAAAGCAATGCCATAAATGCTAATAAAGCTGAGGCGGGCTTTGACGCGCTGGTACAATAACGAGCTAACCGCAGAACACCCAGTGGCAAGGGCGATCGCTAACCCGCTTTGAGAACTGCTTGCTTGGAGTAATTGCTGTAAGTAAAAGGGGAGTTGGACGGGAATTAGATAAAATACAATTTGCGAGATTAGGGCGATCGCATAAGTCAATACCACTAAACCAGTCGCCAAGCTGGTTGGTTCGTCTGCAACATTAGCCCCAGCACCCTTAGCTGTACGATTCGGTTCCGGTAGCAATAACACGACGCACGGGACTAAAACTAGAGCAATTAAGTAGATAAAAAAGGGCATCCGCCAATTGATATCGGCAAGAAAGCCCCCTAAAGTCAGGAAAATAACTCCTCCTAATGCCATAAAAGCAGCTTGGATACCCAAAAACTGCCCTCTCTCTTTCCCCGTGTAGTAATCTGCAATCAACGCCGTCGCCGTTACCATCACCCCAGCCACGCTCAAACCTAATAGCGCTCGTCCGAACAGAATAAAGCCGATCGCATTCAACCACAGCCCCGAACTACCTGCTAGCCCGTATACGAGTAAGGCAACGATCAACACGGGTTTGCGTCCCAATCGATCGATCGTCGCACCAATAAAGGGCGCAGCCAAGGCAATAAATAGGGCTGGAGCTGTCAAAATCAACCTTACCCAGTAATCTGCATTCGGTATGGTGCTAAAGTGCTGTTTCATTGCTGGTAGCGAAGGTGCAATTGTTGCACCCGCCATCACAGTCAGCGTACTGACAACTAGCAAAGTGATTTTGACAGGTAACGAGTTAGTTGGCTGCATCAGCTAAGCTCTAGGGGGTTCATCGTTAGAGAAACTGAATTGGGACGCGATCGCCTACCTCTAGCCCTAATGTTGCTGTCGTGCCACCTCGTAGCTGAATCATTTGATCTACCGTTGACTTGGAGCTATATGTAGGGCAAGCAATTGCATCGCAAGGCTTTGCCTCCACTTGAATGGCTGCGATCTGTCCGTTTTGCAAATAGACAACATCCACAGGGAAGTGCATATTTTGCATTGAGACTTTAACTGGGCGAGGCGGATCGATAGTATACAGCATTCCTCTTGTCTGGGACAGTTCGCCACGATACATCAGTCCCAGAGATTGTTGCTGCGCTGTTTGGGCAACCTCCAACTCAATTTCTTGTCCAGAAATTTGCGCTTTCGCACTTACAGGTAGAGATTGTGGTTGTTTTTCAATTTGAGCTTGAATTATTAGTAAAAGCAGACCGCTCACCAATGTAACTATGCAAAAAGCATTATTAGCTGAAATCTTCCAGTACTTCTTCTGGGTCGCAGTTAACATAAAGCCCTCGCTTTAACGATTTCTTAACCGAATCTATTCGACTTTTTAACCGGAAATCGACTAATTTCTTAACCAAAAATCGTTCTTGTAAATAGTTTAAATTAACTCTTACTTAAATCTTTTATCTAAAACAAAAGAACGGGCGTTAAGTTTTATTAAGCTAAGATCGGCGAAAAGTTTTAGTATCTAAGTCGAGAAACTCGATTGGTAGGCGATCGCCTATTTTTAAACCTAGCTCTAAAGTTCTTCGAGCCTGCAACTGAATCATTTGGTCTACTTTTACCTTTGAGCTATATATAGGGCAATTGACTTCGTTACAGATAGGAACAGCTATTTGAATTTGCTGAATTTCCGTATTTCTCAGAAAAATTGTATCGACTGGTACAAAAATGTTTTGCATGGAAAATTCGATCGTTTGAGGCGGATCGAATTCAAATAAAATTCCCCTACTCCTGGGAATTATAGTACGATACATTAAGCCTTGTGCTTCTTGTTCTGGGGTTTGAGGAACTTCTAAGTAAATTCTTTGCTTGGCAACTTCAATTCTGGCTAAAACTTGGATAACTTGTGGTTTTTGCGGCGAACTAATTTGTAAAGACAACCAGGAAAAGCCTAAATACAGAGCAGTAAAAATAATAAATATTGAGATTCCAACTAGCCAAAGAGAGATTTTAGGAAACATAATTTTATGAATTTAAACATATCAATTGATTCACAGTTAAATAATAAGTAATCGGCAATGCAGGTCGCGCGCAATGAAAAAACTGCACCATTAACACATTATTAATCAGCAATTCACAATTTTAGGAACGATCGCTGTAGATAGTTTTAGCTCTATAAAGTTAAGAGCAAAGGCGATAATTTATTAAGAATCAATGAAAAGAGATAGAAAATATGGATAATGCAGAAGCGTGTTTTGACTTGTAGTTTCTAACTTCTTTCTCGATCGCTCAAATATTGCCAGTCCCAGAGAGCAAATTCGCTGTACTATATAACAAATCAGTTGCGTCTGAGTGCTTTGAGGGATGAGGAGTTATGAAAGCAGCTATCTTACCAATCTTAGCGATCGCCTTAGTCGTCTTTTCCGATCGAGAAACGCCAGCCCAACAAGTAGAAACTAGCTCTGACCGTTCTTTCTTAGCGCTGGTGGAGGGAGACGAAGGCGATCGATGTAGCTTTATCTCTGCTGATGTCTTGGAACGATCGGCAGACATCGCTCAGGGATTGCTATTCGTGCGATCGGGAGACTCTCCAGACCAAGTAAAATACAAAATGCGCTTCGTTCCCGATGGAGCGTATGCCAACGAGATATTACAGTGGACGGCGATCGCTGGAAAAAACTACACGCGGGCTGATGTAAATTTCGACAAGAACCGCGCCGCTACACGCTCGTTTACAATGGCGGTTAACTATCAGCAGCCAGAACAAAAACAATGCCGTTGGGAAGTACGCGAACCGCAACCAGCAGCAGCACAGACAACGGAACAAGATTTAGCCCCTACACCTGGTAGTAATTCAACGGAGCAAGATTTAGCCCCTACACCTTAAATCTAAGATTAAATATGATGGTGCGATCGCTGTTTAAATCTAAGTTGAGATTGGCTGGTGATCGCCCGTAGAGTCCTCAAAAATTGCGCCTTGTTGCTGAAACTCAAGTTTCATCTGCGCTGAAATTCCAACAACATTGACAAAGCGTGTTGTTTCTACTTTTACCTGATTCAATTCTGCACGGGTGAGATTAGCTGCATTCAAATTTGCATGGCTGAAATTCACGCCATTTAAATCTGCTTGTTGCAATAACGTATCGTTTAAATTTGCCCCCTGTAAGTTAGCATTCTGAAGATAGGCACTCGATAAATTTGTCCGGCTGAGATTCGCACTGCTTAAATTCACGCGGGGTAGAATTGCGCGTAAGTCTGCATCGCTCAGATCGGCATGACTGAGATTCGCATCGCGAAGATTGGCATTACTGAGTTTGGCACGCACAAGACAAGCACCACTCAAATTAGCGCGACTCAGATCGGCTAATGTCAAGTCAGCACCACTCAAATTTGCCCCTTCTAAATTAGCGCGACTCAAGCTAGCATTACGAAGATCGAATTGACTGAGATCGGCTCCGACTAAATCTTGTGTAGGATCTAAACCGATCGCTTCTAGACTAGAAACAAAGTCTGTCGCGATTGCCGAGTTGAGTAATTCCCGCGCGATCGCCAACTGTTGCTGTTGATATTTGCTCGCCTGGGTCAATTCTCCTAAACTAGTGTATGCTTGTCGCAGGCTATTTAAGATCTGTCCTTCCTGTAGGCGATCGCCTTGTGCTGGTACAATCGCCAATAGTTTTTGCCAGTACTCGATTGCACGCACATATTCTGCTGATGCCAAATAAGCATTACCAATATTGGCAAGAGCATTCATTTCGCCAGTTGCATCTTGAGTTTTCTGGGCGATCTCCAAATGTTGTTGAAAGCAGACGATCGCCTGGGGTATGTTTCCTAAAGCTTGATAAGCTGCGCCCAAATTCCCTAAAGCCGCACCTTCGCGCTTGAAATTTTGGCTGCTGCGATAAAGATTTAATGCTTGTTGCCAAGACTGCAATGCCAGCTCAAATTCACCTGTTTGGTATTGAGAAATACCTTGTCTTAGCAATAAATCTGCTTCACTAGTCATCTAGCGATTTTTGCCGTGCGATCTTCAGCTCTAACATTACCATAAACCTGCTAGATCGTGACAACATTGTAGGGGCGCTTTCTCTGTGCGCCCCTACAAGAAATTTATGTTAGGTATTTATATTAAGCGATCGCAGTTTCGATCGGACAGCTTAAATATGAAGGAACTAAAAGTGTCTCTTCAATTTCTGTACGTAAGCTCCGCGTCATGTATTGTGCTTGGCGCAAGCAATCAAGTATGAGTTGATTGACATCGTAATATTGTTTGAGAATAGCTTTTTGCTGGCAAGTAAAAGGAAAATTTATCAGCTCGTAACTCGAAGCATCGATATCAGATAGATGAAGATGGCGATCGGTGCGATCGTCTTGGAGAGAATCTGATTTAAGATCGAGGATAAATTCTAAATAAAAGGCACGGAAAGCAGCTGGTTTAAACTGAGGTTTGCTCAGATGATGTGACTTGCGCTCCAGCCAGAAAAGAAAGCGCGATAATTCTGGATCGACTCCGGCGATCGCGTCAGCTTGTTGCTTCATCAAGCTGAGAAAATAGTCAGCATTTCGCAACATGCCAACAACGAAGACAAAAACTTCGTGCCAGCGTGGTTCTGAAATCCGAGCAGCTAAATTTCTTAAAGCTTGTTCTGCTCTTTGAGGATGAGAAGGATCGGCTATTTCTCGCGCTATAAAATACTCGTGAAATCTGCTATCGGAGAAAGAATAAACCTCTGGAGCGGACTCAACAAATAACTGGTGTTGATATTGAATAGACTTTAGTAGCGCCTCAGTCGTAAGTTGCAAGAGTTCCGGACTAGTAGGTGCTTTTGGCAGGTTACATATATATTCGGTAATAGATTTTTCAATATCCTGTTTGCTAAACTTACCTCCAGTTTCAAATGTAGCCAAAGCAATTTTACTTAACAAGTCTTGTTTGTGCTGTACGGACAAATTTTTGTAGAAGCGATCGCCTGGAATGTGATAAGCTTCATCCCATTGATTCAATAAAATTTCTAGTCCTTCGCGGTAGAGCTGACAGCGATCGTCAGGAATTTCTCGACCGGCTTCAACTAATAGACAAAGCAAATTTAATAATGGATCGTTAGACAATTCATTAACAATTTCTTTTTCCTCGTGTTTTAAAGAGAAATTTACAACGCGATCGAGTTGCTTTGAGTCATTTTTCTGTAAGTTCTCAACTTGTACCCATTTACCACTAAACTTGACACCTTTTCGGTTATCCAACTTAATACCTTCAGTTTCCATCGGCTGAGGAAAACGATCTACCAACGCTGAATCGATGGAGTTCATAAGCTTTATGGTTTTGGTGTTACAGTTTGAATTTATCGGACGTTTATTCAATTCATAATTACGAATTGCGAATTACGAATTATAAATTATCATGCTCTAGTTTGAGCAATTTGAGGTTGAAGCAAAGAAAATAACTGTTCTTTGCCCTTTTGAAGATATCGAGTTACAGTCATTGGACTAATACCAATTCGTTTAGCAGCCTCTTTACGAGAAAACTCTTTTAAGAAAACAAATTCTACAGCTTTACGAGTTTTTTCTTCCAGCTGATTCATTGCTCCTTGCAATTGTTGGCGATCTTCTTCCTGTTGTTGCAAGCTAGTAGAGCGCTGGTCAGGTAAAGCATCAGCTAATTTAATTTGGCAATCGAGATGTTGAATAACTGTACTATCCAAACTTAAGACAATTCGATTTTGGAAAGCGAGCTTACTCTCTAACCATTCTTGAATTGCAACATTCAATTCTTCAGCAATTTCTATATCTGTAGGAGTGCGACCGAGAGTTAATGTTAGATCTTTACGAGCCTTTTGTCCTTGATTGTGAAGTTCTTGCCAACGACGGGGAATTTTGACAACTCCCGTGCGATCGCGTAAGAAATGTAAAATTTCACCTCGAATATAAGGAATGGCAAAAGAACTAAAAGCATAACCTTGATAAGGGTTGAAGCGCTCGATAGCACGAATCAAACCAAAGTAACCGATTTGTTCTAAATCTTCATATGGTTCGGTACATTGGCGGCTAAATTGATGCGCCATCTTTCGCACCAAACCAGTGTGCATACTTACAAGTTTATTGCGTAAGGCAATCGAAGGATGTTGATAATAAGCAATTAATAGCTCTATCCCATTAGAGCAGCCTCTAGTATGAGTTATCGACATAAAAATCCTCAACAGCGATCTAAGCTTCCCTAATGGGAATTAACAGGTGGTGGAAAATCTTTAATCAAAGCTGAAAATTATTGTCGGTGGAGAAGGCTTCTCAAACCATGTCGTTCTTACTGAATTTATGAGGAGATTAGCAGATTGCGGTGAATTTTCTCCGTAGATCTGCTGAGTTGACTGGCTGAGAATGCTAAATATTTTAAGATTAGATTTAGATTTCTGCTGCTAGTCTCACCCTGGTTAACTGTTAGAGGTTTAAGCCAAAATAGGCATATGTCACCATATCGTTGCTCTCACACAACCCGTTAAAAAATTAAGAAAAAATTCCATGAGTAGCACTAGCAATTTTCGCGAAGCAATTCGTCAAGCTAAAACTAGCGCCATAGTAGGTCCAAACGTTATTGCTAACGCCCTGCCTTATCTAGGTGGCGGGCTGGTACTAACAGCACTGGGAACCTACGGTGGTCTAAGTGTCATCCGTGCCAATCCAGGGTTATTCTTCCCTACGTTTATTGGTGCGGTCATTTTGGAACTGATTTTGTTCTTCGTGGCGATGAACGTTGCCGAGAAAGGTAATAATCGCGTTGCCCTGCCTCTACTAGCAACATATAGCTTGCTAACTGGCTATACTCTTAGCGGCATCGTCTTTATGGCACTAAGAACCCAAGGCGTAGGTATTGCAGGTGTGGGGTTTGCTGCCCTCGGCTGCGGTGTCACCTTTATTGCGGCACGTCAAATTGGTTCTAACTTGTCAGAACAGGACGGCATGGCATTGACGAAAACAGTCAGCCTGGGAGTCATTGCCCTAGTGGTCGTCTGTTTGGCACAATTTCTGTTTGCTCTGTTTGGCATCTATACGCCGACTTGGTTAGAAATTGCAATTTCAGGCATTGGCGTGTGTCTATTCGTTGGTGCAGCAGTCGTAGATTTCTACGTTCTGCCTCGTACCTACCGCAACGACCAATATCTCCCTGCGGCGCTGTCGATGTATCTGACTTACATCAACCTGTTTATTTTCATCTTGCGGTTGTTGATTGCCTTGAATAGCCGCGACTAGTAGAGACATTAAATGAACTGTAGAGACGTTACATGTAACGTCTCTACAGCAAGACCGTGGTTTAACCTCAAGCCACGGTTTTTTTGGTTGTTGCCCCAAAGGTTTTCATAGCAATTCTCGATTGCGTGCATGACATTTGTAGGGGCGCACAGAGAAAGCGCCCCTACAGATCGTGTGTTTTACTCAATTGAAAACCGCTATCAACTCTAGTTAAAATCATCAATACAAGTAGGGTGCGTTGTTAATGTACCCTATCACTCAGTGAGCGATCGCTACTCGAAACCTATATGGAAGCACTAGAAATCAAGCGCGAAGTTGAAAAGTTGTCTGATCGCCTGGGTAAAACCCAGGACTATCTTTGACATCCCCGCACTGACGGCAAAAATTCAAGATTTAGAACAAATTGCTGCCCAACCGGAGTTTTGGAACGACCAAACCAAAGCACAGCAAACACTTCAGGAACTCAACGACCTGAAAACTCATATCCAGCAATACGATCGCTGGCAAGGTAGCCTAGAAGATACCAAAGCCGTGCTAGAGCTACTGGAACTCGAAACGGACGAATCTCTGCTGCAAGAGGCTGAGACAAACGTTACCAGCCTCAACCGCGAACTCGACCAATGGGAGTTGCAACAGTTGTTATCTGGTCCCTACGATGACAAAGGCGCAATTTTGACAATTAACGCTGGGGCGGGTGGAACTGATGCTCAAGACTGGGCGGAAATGCTACTGCGGATGTATACTCGTTGGGCGGAAGATCGCGGCTATAAAGTCCAACTCGATGAGATTTCGGAAGGAGATGAAGCGGGAATTAAATCCGCTACCTTAGAAATTTCCGGTCGCTATGCCTACGGCTATTTACAAGGCGAAAAAGGAACTCACCGTTTGGTGCGGATTTCTCCGTTTAACGCTAACGGTAAACGACAGACTAGCTTTGCTGGTGTGGAAGTGATGCCCCAAATCGATACTTCCGTACAGTTGGAAATTCCAGATAAAGATTTAGAAATTACTACCACTCGCTCTGGTGGTAAGGGAGGACAAAACGTCAACAAAGTAGAAACAGCCGTGCGCATTCTCCACATTCCTACGGGAATTGCCGTCCGCTGTACCCAAGAGCGATCGCAGTTACAAAATAAAGAGAAAGCCCTGGCGATCCTCAAAGCCAAGCTGTTAATTATTGCCCAAGAACAACGCGCTCAAGAAATCGCTGAAATTCGCGGCGATATGGTAGAAGCAGCCTGGGGAACTCAGATTCGCAACTACGTTTTCCATCCATATCAGATGGTGAAGGATTTGCGGACAAACCTAGAAACAACAGCAATTACCGACGTAATGAATGGCGAACTCGATACCTTTATTGAGTCTTATCTACGCCAGGAGAAACAACTAGTGGCTAGTTAAGGAACAAGCAAGACCCAAAGCAGAAACAAGAAAGCTGAGGAAACTGGAGGAGAAAAACCAAAATGGTTTTGCTGTTTACAGTCCTTAGCTTTTTCTTTTAATTTTACCAACTATAGCAGTTCTAAATGATTTGTGAAGCAAGCTTCTAGCCTGCTCCATATTCATGAATCAAATAGGATTGCTGTATTTACCCTGAACTTTTTTGCTGAATTTTTCCATATTGCTCTGCTGAATTTTAAGCTTCATAATTATTGCAATAAATAGCTACAAAAATCCATTTTCTCACGTGCTGTTGATGCTATTGGCTCCACGCTAAGACACAAAAAAATTATTTTAGGACAATCATCGTGCTAATTCAAAGTTTATCCGAGCTACCTGCTGTAACAGAAAGAGCAGTTATTATTAATTTCAATACAAAACTAGTTACAACCTTAGCTTTACTTTCTGTTATTCGTCATGCAAAAATGCCCGTACTGTTGATCGACTGCGAGTCAACTGATGGTAGCTTAAAACATTTTCTAGCTTTGATGAAGCGGTATGATTTTGATATTTTAACCGCTCCCTTACGCCCTCACGGTCAAACTTTAGACTGGCTTTTTAATCATATTGCCGCAGAAAAAGTTTTATTAGTTGATTCGGATCTGGAAATTCAGGATTCCGCTATAGTTAGCTTTTTCAAAGATTATATTGACGAACCGCAGGTTTTTGGTTGTGGCTTTACCAATGGACCAAGTTGGCTGGAAGAACCAGCTTTTCAGGGAACCGCTTTAGAAAATGCTCTCTATCACGAACGTCCTTGGATACCGCTAACTCTCCTTAAGGTAGCCCCTATTCGAGAAGCACTTAGGCATGGAAAGTCATTTGTAGATTTTTACCTAGACAATGAATACTCATTGCTGTCACCTTTTAATAAACTGCGATCGCGCTTCAAGCTACTCCACAGAATATTCAAGAAAGGACCAATTGAGTTGCGACGCTCTTGCCATGCTTTGAAACCCGCTGCGATATTTTACGATACCGGAGCCAAAATATTTGAATACCTTCGGTACGAAAGGCTGATGTTTTTTGTAGGACTACCAGAACCAGTGCATCACCGTTTTGTGACTCACTTTTTCGGGATTACCCGAAATACGCTGAAACCATCAGATACTCACGGAGGCGGTGGGCTAGCTAAAATTTCCGATCGGGTTCGCTATCGTTTATTAGAAGTTTATGGTGAGGAGGTTCACACTGAGGAAGTAACCGAGCGCCAGCAGGTACTTGTCGGACGCAAGTAACAACATTAGTAATAACATTAGTAATAACATTGCTTGTCTAATGGCGAATGGGAGCGATCGCTGTAGTTAGTATAAACGGCAATCTTTAGAAACTTAGACAAAGATTGGGAACGAGCGCAAAGCGATTTGCGCTTGTTTCTCAGCTATTAACCCTGGTACGGACTACATTATTGGTGCAACAAACTGTTACATTTGAGAAAGAACCTAGCAAAACTTTAGGGTCAATCTCATGGAGAATTCACCTGACACGACGAAAACTGCCGAGGCACAATCCACGGAAGCGACAACCATGCCCCCTCATGTAGCGAATGAAGTTGCCAATGAGCCTCGACCGAGTTATGTAAAACTCGCTATGCGCAACATGGTGAAAAAGCGGGGGACTTCTCTGAAACATTTTGCCCTCACAACTATAGGATTATTGTCTTTACTGGTGGGTTTAGCTTACATAACTAGATAATGACAACCAGGAATACAGAAAATTCCGGCGTACAAGTCGAAGTCTGCGTGCAAGACTGTTTTACTGAAGCTTCTGGAATGAAGCCAGCAGTTGATGCTCAAACTTGGCAAAAATGGTTTGAGTGCTGGCTAGAGAGTTTATCTTCTCAGCTTCCTTCTGCTGACAGTTACGAACTGAGTTTACGTCTAACGGATGATGCAGAAATTCAAGTACTTAACTCGCAGTATCGGCAGCAAAATAAGCCCACGGACGTTTTAGCCTTTGCTGCACTGGAAACGGACGTACCGCAGTTAGAGGAGTTGCGATCGCTTTTACCTCTGTACTTAGGCGATATTGCGATCTCAATTGATACCGCTAGCAAGCAGGCACAACAACAAGCACATTCGCTATCGACAGAGCTGGCTTGGTTAGCCGCTCACGGTCTTTTACACCTTTTAGGTTGGGATCACCCAGATGAGGAAAGCTTATCAGAGATGTTGGAACAGCAAACTTTGCTACTAAGGATAGTTGGTCTTGATGTCAATCTTGATTAAACTGGGCAAGATTGTAATTGTAAATATTGGCACAGCGCGATCGCGACAATTTGTTACTAATATGGTCTCGCTAGATGAGATATGTCTAAATTAAACTGTCTGTGGAAATTGACAAATTAAGCAAGTAGTAGGCTGTAACTCGGCTAGATATAAAAACCAAAAATTATTGATGTTTGCCATCTATGACCCAAAAAGTTTCGACCTCAACGCCTAGTAGAACAGAAAAAGTGGTTCCAATTCAGCGAAATTTCTCTTGGCAAGTCGCCTCCAACTTATTAGTGAGCTTCAAATATGCTTGGAGTGGCATTGCTTATGCGTTTAAAACTCAACGCAACTTCCGCATCCATATCTGTATAGGAACTCTTGCTGTCTTTCTGGGCTTATTATTACGTTTGCCTTTGGTCGAAATAGCTGTGATTACGCTGACTAGCGGCTTAGTGCTAGTGATGGAATTACTAAACACCGCGATCGAGTCTGTTGTAGACTTGACGGTAAAGCAGACATATCACGAACTCGCTAAAATTGCTAAAGACTGCGCCGCCGGAGCAGTGTTAATCTCGGCTATCGCTGCCCTTTTAGTCGCCGCCGCTCTTTTGTTACCTCCCCTTGTGAGACTAATTGTTTCATATTTAAATTGACAATAGGAATAAGGACAAGGGAGACAAGGGGGACAAGGGGGAGAAGAGAGCTTATGATGCTCTCGGGAGTTGAGGGAGCAAAAATCCCACACCCTACACCCCACGCCCCACACCCCACACCCTACACCCCACACCCTACACCCTACACCCCTTCTTCACGCACTACTCAAAAATGATTATAGTTATTGATAACTACGACAGTTTTACTTATAACCTAGTGCAGTACTTAGGTGAGTTAGGGGCAGAGTTCCCAGTTGCAGCAGAGATTCGAGTTTATCGTAACGACCAAATTACAATCGAGCAGATCCGCGAGTTGCAGCCAGATGGGGTTGTGATTTCTCCAGGTCCAGGTCGCCCAGAAGATGCAGGAATTTCTCTAGAGGCGATCGCGCAGTTAGGCGAGAATACACCGATATTGGGCGTATGTTTGGGGCATCAAAGCATCGGACAAGTCTTTGGTGGTAAAGTTGTCTCTGCACCTGAATTGATGCATGGTAAAACTTCATCAGTTTCCCATACGGGAGTAGGCGTATTTAAAGATTTAGAAAATCCGTTGACCGCAACCCGCTATCATAGTTTAGCGATCGAACGGCAGACCTGCCCAGACGTGTTAGAAATTACCGCCTGGGTTGAGGACGGGACAATTATGGGAGTGCGACATCGGCAATATCCTCACATTGAAGGAGTCCAGTTTCACCCAGAAAGCGTCCTCACAACTTCAGGAAAGCAATTGCTGCGCAACTTCCTGAAACAACTGCCGTCTCACTAGTGGAGTGAACGGAGAAGCAATGAAACGACGACAGTTGATTGGCTATGCTGGAGCGGGGCTACTTTCTACCTTAGCAGTGACGCTTGCAGCAAAATCTCAGCCTGCTGTAGCCCAAACTGGTAGCGGGTTAACGGTACGATGGTTGGGTCATACTTGTTTTCTATTTACTGGTGGTGGGGCGCGAATTCTGGTCAATCCTTTTCGGCAGCTAGGCTGTGCGGCGGGATACAGACCACCGAAAGTAGAAACAGATTTGGTTTTAATTAGCAGTCAATTATTGGATGAAGGGGCAGTAGAAGAAGTTCCTGGCAATCCCCAGCTGATCTTTGAACCTGGAGTATACCAATTTAAAGGAACGCAGATCCAAGGAATTGCGATCGACCACGATCGCGAAAAGGGGAGAAGATTTGGTACTAACGTAGCATGGCTGTGGACGCAAGGCGGGATTAGGATTTTGCACTTAGGGGGAGCTGCTGCACCAATTACAATCGAACAAAAAATCCTCATAGGTCGTCCCGACGTGTTACTAGTGCCAGTGGGGGGTGGTGCTAAAGCTTATAACCCTCAAGAAGCTCAAGCAGCCGTCAAAACTATCAATCCCAGGTTAGTCATTCCGACGCACTATCGTACCCAAGCCGCCGATCCTGCTGCCTGCGACATCGTGCCGTTAGATGAATTTTTGTCATTGATGGAAGGAACTCCCATCCGTCGCAGTCAAAGCGATAGCTTAACGATTAAACCTGCCGACTTACCCAAGGACGGAACTGCTATTCATGTATTGAGTTATAAGTTTTAACTGGTAGTTGGTCATTTGTCATTTGTCATCGATCGGTGGTAGTTGGTAGTTGCTCGTTGGTTGTTGGTTGTTAGTCATTGATAACTGGTTACTGGTCACTGGTCACTGCTCGTGCGCTCCCTGCTCCCTAATAACTGCTAACTTGGAAAGATGTAGTTTCCTGACAGCGATGATGCAGTTGAACTCTAACAGCATTTATCCCTGCCCAGCCTGTCGCCTGGGCAAGGTTCAAGCTATGCCTTTAATGGAAGCGATGGCTTGCGACTGCTGCCAGCAGATTTTTGAAACTGATGTAGAAAGACAGCAGTTGAAAATGCTCTCCTGTCAACCACCGCTAGTCTGGCGTTGGAATGGCAGAAGGTGGATAGAAGCTTATTATGACGGCGTAGAATTTGGCTGGGGTTATACTCTAGCCGCGATCGCTCTCGTAGCAGTACCAACAGCTATAGTTGGGCTGACCGTCTATATCTTTCCGCCACTCCCAGATACTCCTTTATATTGGCTACCGTATGCTTGGATTTGGCTCACCTTTTTGTCACACTTATTAACAATTTGTTGGTTAGCGATCGAATTTTATCAATTTCAGCTCGGCATATTTTTGAAAACTTTGTTGCAGCGCTTAGTATTTCGCTAAAACACCGTACCGTCACTCTGTAACTGAATGGGGGAAACTCCATTCGGTCTGAGTTCGGCAGCAATCCGCCGTCCGGCGCTCCAAGTTCCGCCTTGCAAAATTTTGACTAAAGGCAGCTGCTTAGCATCCATTTCCAACTGCTGGCGGATCGTTGCAGCAATTTGGTCTAATAGAATCACAGTTAATGCTCGCCACTCGACAACGACTTCCGAGTCCACTGAGTGGGCGTAGTGGAAAATATCTGAGTGTTTGGCTTGTAGCAGTTCGAGATCCAGGCACAAACCACCATTTCGATATTCTGGTAATCCGGTCAGGTCGTCAAGTCCTGTAATTTCTAAACCGAGTTCTTGTAGTGGCTCCAAAAGAGAATAAGTCAACCATTGCGAGAGTTTGTGAAATGGTACGAGGGAATTGGGAATTGGGAATTGGGAATTGGGAATTGGGAATTGGTAGTTGCTCCCTCTGCCCCTCTGCTCTCTTGTCCCCCAGCTCGTCCCAGCTCGTCCCTGCTCGTCCCTGCTCCCTGCTAAAGCAGGATGATGCCAGACATCGCCGAGGTTAACTCCGGCTATTTCAATTCTGCCAGACCAAATACTGCCGAGTCCTTCTAAAACAGCACGCAAAACTGTTGCAGCTGGTAGTTGTTTGTGGTGCGATCGCTCTAATAAATAATGCACCAGATGACCCGGACGGGGATTGTCGTCACCGAACATTTGCGGGAAATCGAGGAGCGATCGCCCTAATTTTTGTAATAGTTCTACTCGTCCTGCCAACCCTACCAATGGATTATCCTCACTTACCTGAAATCCTTGAGCTAGGGTTGCTTCACTCAGAGATTGCAATCCTTGGGCATCGACTTGTAAAAGCTGATGAGGATGGCTGGAGAAAGCACCTTGACAGAACATCCGAAAACTAGCTACTGCTAGCCCCTCCGATCGCTGAAAGATCGAATCGGTTTCCCGTTCGCAATACAACCAACGATCGCCCGCACCCGCATCTAACAGCACGCTGACGATCGCCAGATCGAACCGAGTCACAGCTCGCTCGACTGGCGATCGCCCTGCCAACAGCCGCTCTAACTGTGCTAAACGCGGTACTCCACCAACTTCAAAATGCTGCCAGCGGCTATGGAAGGGAATTTGCCCATCGGGATATTGCTCTTGCATGACGGCAATAACATAGTCTGCCACCCGTCCCAACTGCGACAAATCGCAGCGGAAGTGACTCAACTTATCTTGCCGTGCCAACTCAAACAACTGCCCGCAGCGATCGCGAATCGCCCTGGGAGAACGCAAATAGGCGATCGCCTCTTCTGGAGACTGAAGGTTGGATGGCGAAGTTTGAAGATTCATCGTCAAGGAACAGGGAACAGAGTATGGGATATGGGGTGTAGAGGCGGGTTTAGCAAAAGATTTACGGGCTTTGACAACAAATCTTCAGCCAAAACCCGCCCGTACGAGTTTGGGGTGTTAATTCCGAATTCCGAATTCCGAATTCCGAATTCCGAATTCTGAATTCATTCCATTTCTCTACCTTTAATTTCTGCCAATCCTAACGGATCTAGTACCGCGCCAGGAGTGTAGTAGCCAGCAGCTTTTTTCGCCTCAATTTCCACCTGTGCGTCTTGGGGAATCAAATCGTCAGGAATCGGTACTCGTTCTACAACTTCAATACCTGAGTTAGTGATGGCTTCATATTTCATGTTGCTCATCGATACCAAACGCTCGATTCGAGTAATGCCCAACCAATGCAATACATCTGGCATTAACTCTTGGAAGCGCATATCTTGCACCCCAGCAACGCATTCCGTGCGGGCAAAGTAAGCATCAGCGCGATCGCCTCCTTCTTGCCGCTTGCGAGCATTGTAAACTAAAAATTTCGTCACTTCTCCCAATGCCCGACCTTCTTTCCGACAGTAGACAATGACTCCCGCACCCCCTTCCTGTGCTGTTTGGATGCAGACTTCAATTCCATGCACTAGATAAGGACGACAGGTACAAATATCGCTGCCAAAAACATCGGAACCATTGCATTCATCGTGAACCCGCACTGCCAAGGGTCGATTGGGATCGGTAATTGCTGCCAAATCGCCAAATATGTATACCGTGACTCCGCCAATTGGTGGCAGGAATACTTCTAAATCCGATCGCGTCACTAATTCTGGGAACATTCCCCCCGTTTGCTCGAACAAGGCACGGCGCAAGTCTGCTTCCGAAATTTGAAAGCGTTTGGCAATGCCTGGTAAATACCATACAGGTTCGATCGCTGCTTTAGTGACAAGGACATCGCCTTTAGATTTGAGCAGCTTGCCATCGATCGCCAACCGCCCTTTTTCCACCGCTGCTTGTAATTCTGGAAGATAAACGTGCGCTTTTGTAATGGCGATCGTCGGTCTGATATCGTATCCTTCCTGGTAATAAGATGCAAACGCCTCGCCTACCATTGCCCCAAACGGATCGAGCGAAACTATTTTCTCCGGGTCGTACCAACTCGGATATGGTCCAATATGCTCGACAGGCGAAGTATTTGTTAAATCAGCACGGTGATCTGCTTGCAATACCCCGCTTGCTACAGCCAGAGCGCGATAGACGGCATAACCGCCTGAATGAGTCCCGATCGCATTTCTGTGAGTTGGGTTAGCAAGGGTAGCCACGACCGGACCCCGTTGCATTGGGTCTTTGTCTCCCCAGCGAATCGGAATAGGTTGCGAACCAAAATTGCTCGGGTGAGAAGTCAGAATAATATGCCTGGGACTACTTTTTCGCTCTTGCATCGTTGTATTTGCTCTACCTGCTAATGGGGTTAAGAGGGCTGTGACGCAACCAGACAAAGTAAGATGCTACGAATAGCAAACCTTAAGGGGGAAACTTCAATTATAGCGATCGAATTTTGGGTTCAATAGTAACCCATAGCACGAAATTGGCTGCTCTTGGGTTAAATCTGAGGTTCAGGATACTAAGTTCTCAAATTTATGTATAAAAAAGTACAAAAAAGTGGTAGGACTTGCTTAATTCTAAAATTGAAGGAAACGGGTAAAAGCCCTTAGTCATACCGCGATCGCCTTTAACATCCGACTTAACTAATAACTTAGCTATGACAACGAACGTATGAATGAGTCGTCTATTCAATCTTTTTTAGAAAACTTGAAGCATCCTGATGAAGTCGTGCGTCAGGCAGCAACAGAAGCGCTGTGGCGAGCTTGGTTTTATCAAAAAGGGGACTACGGTTGGGAATGCATCCAACGTTCTCAAGTTCTTTTCTCGGCTGGAAAAGTGTCGCAGGCAGAAGCAGTCTTGACAGAACTTATTCGCGACCAGCCAGATTTTGCCGAAGCTTGGAATCGCCGAGCTATTTTATACTACTTCACTGCCCAGTACGAAAAAGCATTGGTAGATTGTCAGACAGTCGTTAAACTCAACTCAATGCATTTTGGTGCTTGGCACGGTCTGGGTTTATGCCAAATGGCACTAGCAAATTATGCCGCTGCAATTCGCGCTTTTCGCCAAGCATTGAAGATTCAGCCATATGCCATAGATAATCAAAGGCTGCTCTTGGAATGTACGGCAAAGTTATGAGGGGCAAAGAGCTAAGTATAGGCGAGTAGTTCTAGTCACTAGTCACCAGCCACTGGTTCCACTGACAACAGATAACTGATAACTAATAACTGATTATGATTGATTGGGATGCACTGACGGCTGAGTTACAGGGAATTGAAGTTATTAGCGATCCTAACCAAGTTGCTAAGTTATCTCAGGATTACCACACTTTCAGTCCCATACTGCAAGCTCAGTTAGATGGCAAAAAGGGGGATTTGGTTGTCCGTCCTACGACAGAAGCAGAGGTAATGCAGGCTGCAACAACCTGCGTTAAATACCGCGTTCCGGTGACGATACGGGGGGCTGGAACGGGCAATTACGGGCAGTGCGTACCCCTCCACGGTGGCGTGGTTTTGGATATGTCTCGGATGCAGGCAATTCACTGGATTAAATCGGGAGTAGCGCGGGTAGAAGCAGGGGTAAAATTAGCTGCTTTGGACAAAAAAGCGCGAGAGACGGGGTGGGAGATGCGGATGGCTCCTTCTACTTATCGGACGGCGACGATTGGCGGATTTATTGCTGGCGGGAGTGGGGGAATTGGCTCGATTAATTACGGACAGTTACGCGATCGCGGTAATATTAATGCTATTCGTGTCGTAACTATGGAAGACGAACCCAGAGCGATTGAACTGCGGGGAGATGATATCCACAAAGTCAACCACGCTTGGGGTATTAATGGCATTATCACGGAATTAGAAATTCCCCTTGGTGCGGCTTATCCTTGGACTGAGGTGATTGTCACTTTTGAAAGTTTTATGGCGGCTGCCCATTTCGGTCAGGCTTTGGGCGATGCTGATGGGATGATTAAAAAGCTTATTTCTATTTTTGCTTGGTCAATTCCCTCTTATTTTGGCGCACGTCAATACATTCCTGATGGAACTCACGCAGCACTGTTAATGGTAGCTGAACCGAGTTTGGAATTATTACCTGGATTGGTACAAGAATACGGCGGTTGTATTACCTATCAGCGATCGCAACAAGATGCAGGTAAGAAATTCAACTTGGCAGAATTTACCTGGAATCATACTACTTTACACGCTCGTAGTGCCAATCCTAATATTACCTATTTACAAAGTCTGTTTCCTGCCGATAAAAATCTCCAAATAGTAGACCATATGTATCGTTACTTCGGCGACGAGGTGATGATGCATTTAGAATTTATCCGTGTTGGCGGTCGAACTGTTCCCGCTGCTCTGCAATTAGTGCAATATACTACCGAGGAACGCCTGAACGAAATTATCCGCTATCACGAAGAACACGGGGTTTTCATTGCTAATCCGCATACATATATTATTGAAGACGGTGGCAGAAAAGTTATCGACCCAGAACAGATGAAGTTTAAACAAATGGTCGATCCCTATGGGTTGCTCAATCCAGGTAAGATTAAGGCGTTGATGCGATCGTAGGCTGACTCTCAAGCATGGAATCACAGAATCCGAAAGTCGTCGTTATTGGTGCTGGCTGGGCTGGATTAGGAGCTACATATCGCCTAGCAAAACAAGGGTACAATGTAACGCTGTTAGAAGCAGGTGCTTATCCTGGGGGTTTGGTTGCGGGTTGGAAAACTCCAGGCGGGCGATCGGTAGAAGCGGGAATTCACGGTTTCTGGTATCCTTACAGCAATATCTTTTCCCTCATACGGGAACTAGGAATTAATCCTTTTACGCCTTTTACCCGTTCTTCCCAATATTCCCCTGCTGGATTAGAGGTAGAGTCGCCAATTTTTCAAGATTTACCGCGCCTTCCTACACCACTGGGAACTTTTCTCTACACCCAGTTCAAACGATTACCTTTAAGCGATCGCCTCAGTGCTTTACCATTACTCTATGCTGTAGTAGATTTCGATAATAGTGACGAGGCTTGGCAGCGTTACGATAAAGTTACAGCTCGCGAACTGTTTAAAGATTTTGGCGTATCGGCTAGACTTTACCGCGATTCATTTGAACCGATGCTGCTAGTTGGGTTATTTGCACCAGGCGAACAATGTTCTGCGGCTGCGGCTTTGGGAATGTTGTATTATTTCATTTTGGCGCACCAACCAGATTTTGACGTGGTTTGGTGTCGGGGTACGGTAGGAGAAAAGATTTTTCGTCCTTGGGTAGAACAAATCGAACAAGCGGGAGGCAAAATTCTATCTAACCGTCGCGTCAGCGATATTCTCCTCGATAGTGAAGGATTGGCAAAAGCTGTAGTTTGCGGCGATGAAGTCTTCGAGGCGGATGCTGTTATCTTTGCTGTAGGAGTCAGCGGGATGCAGAAGATTGTTAGCGGTAGTTCTAGCTTGCAAAACCGCAAAGAATTTCGGAATTTAATGAATTTGGGTGCGGTTGATGTGTTAGCAACTCGGCTATGGTGCGATCGCAAAATTCACATTCCCCGTCCTTCCAATGCTTGTTTTGGGTTTGATGCTACCACGGGTTGGACGTTTTTCGATCTCAATGCTTTACATGATGAATACCGCGACGTACCGGAAACAGTAGTTGAAGTAGATTTCTATCATGCCAATCAACTGTTACCGATGAGCGATGAGGAAATTGTTCAGATGGTGCAAGATTATTTAGCAACTTGCATACCAGAATTTCAAGCAGCTAGAATTTGCGATCGCAGTATTATTCGTTTATCTAGAGCCGTAACTCATTTTGCCCCTGGTAGCTATCAAAATATGTTACCAGCAAAGACGAGTATAGATAATGTATTTATGAGCGGCGATTGGATTATTAACCGTCACGGTTCGTGGTCGCAAGAAAAAGCCTACGTTACTGGTTTAGAAGCAGCAAATCTAGTTATAGAAAGATTTGGCAAGGGGACAACAGCCGAAATTATTCCCGTCGAACCGGACGAGCCACATATAGAAATGATGCGATCGCTTAACAGAAATTTACGTAATTTAGGCAATACTTTTCCTCCCATTTGGCTACCATAACCTCAATTGATTTCAGTCCGCGCAGGCGGACTTAGTTTGTGTAGCCGCGAATTCTATTCGCTCAATATTTTTACTCAAATGCGATCGCTTTCACATTACTTTACCAATCTTGTAAAAAATTTACTCTCCTATACTTCCTTGATTTTTAAGTCTTCTAGCGCAATTCTAGTCTAAAGTCTTCATTAGAGCAGCGGACATTCCGTAAAGCAGAAGCTACGTTAGTGGATGTATTTATAGCTAACATGCCCAAAATAAAAACTAAAAGTTTTCAAATATTCTTCAAAAGTTTTCTGTAGCCTCAAAACTAAATCCATATAAAAACCTGTTTCTTTCCGCCTGAACTTGTTTCAGGGGAAGTTTATAAATGAAAAAATATACTATTGCCAGTGGATTTTCCTTGGCGCTGCTGCTACTATGTCTTGTTGGTAGAGCTTCCTTACTAAACATCCACAAATTACAAGCTAGTCGCCAGAAGAGCGAGCGCACCAATGAACTGATAACAACTCTTGATACTGTTTTTGACCAAATGAGATTTGCTGAAGGAGGGAGAAGAGGCTATCTCATTACTCAGAAAAAAAGGTATTTAAAAACTTATTTCGCTGGAGTCGCTCGAACTAAAGCAGCAGTCGCCTCTATGCACCAACTAACTTTGTCTTATCCAGCCGTACAAAAAGAACTGCCAGAATTAGAAAAACTCATTTCAGCAAGACTAGCGATAACTCAACAGTCGATCGCCTATTTCGATCGGCATCCGTCAGATTTAACAACGCAAATTCGCTTAACAGATCGCGGCATACAGCTACAAGATACTATACAGAAAAAGCTAGAGGCGATCGCGCAAAGAGAAAAAACCCTGCTTCAGCAACAAATAGCAGTAACAAACAACAGCATACAGCAGGTTACTTTTTTAGCCGAACTCATTTTTATCTTGAGTTTGAGCTTGTTGATTGGAGTTTATTTTCTTCTACAAAAAGAGATTTGCAACCGCAAACGCGCAGAAATTGCTCTTACCCAAGCTAAAGCTCAATTAGATGTCCGAGTCCAGCAGCGCACGGCAGAACTAGAACACATCAACGCACAATTGCAGCAGGAAGTAACAGAACGCCGCCAGTTAGAAACAGCTTTACTTCGCGACGAAGAACGCTGGCAACTGGTTCTCAGGGGGAATAATGATGGGATTTGGGATCACGACCTCACAACCGATCGCCACTTTCTCTCTGACCGTTGTTGGGAAATGTTAGGGTATCTAGAGCATGAAGTCGATAATTTTCCCAAATGGTTTGAGTTAATCGAGCCTCGCGATCGCGCCTCCATGATGAATGCTTTTCAAGCTCATCTAGATCGCCAGACAGAATATTATGCTGCTGAGTATCGAATGCGCTGTAAAGATGGCACTTACAAGTGGATGTTGTCACGCGGACAGGCATTGTGGAACGCAGCAGGACAGCCAGTACGGATGGTTGGTTCAATTACAGATATTAGCGATCGCAAACGTTTTGAGGCAGAATTACAACAGTCGAAAGCAGAGCTAGAAATCAAAGTCCAAGAACGCACTGTTGAATTAGCAAAACTGAATCAGGAGCTTCAGCGCTCCAATCAAGATTTAGAACAGTTTGCTTCCGTAGCCTCCCACGACTTACAAGAACCCTTACGCGCCATCATCGGTTATTCTCGACTGCTAGAAGCGGACGATCGAGTGCATCTCAATGAATCAGCTACAGCATACCTGACTCAAATCCTCCAGGGAGCTATGCGGATGCAGCAGCTTATTCGCGACTTATTAGCTTATTCCCGCCTGAGTCACAATTCTATGACATTTGCGGTTACAGATTGTAACGTTGTTCTCCGTCAAGCGATCGATAACTTACAAGTTGCGATCGCCCAGAGCAATGCTTCTATTACCTACGATCCTTTACCAACAGTTAATGCAGATTCAACCCAACTCATACAATTATTTCAAAATCTCATCGGCAACGCAATCAAATTTCGCCGCCAGGAAATTCCTCAAATTCATATCAGCACCGTAAGAATTGAGCGGTTAGGACAAGGCGACAAGGGAGACAAGGAGGCAGAGGAGACTAGGAGCAACCACCAATTACCAATTACCAATTACCAATTACCAATTACCAATTACCAAAACATCTGGATTTTTTCCGTGCATGACAATGGTATTGGTATTCAGCCGCAATACCTCGATCGCATTTTTGAAATCTTTCAACGGCTACATACCCGTCAAGAATTTCCTGGTACGGGTATAGGTTTAGCTATCTGTAAAAAAATCGTCGAACGTCATGGCGGTTTAATTTGGGTACAATCTGAATTTGGTAAAGGTACAACATTTTATTTCACTCTGCCTTCTGAATAATTAAAGCTAATATATCGTTGACCGTTGACTGTTAACTGTTAACCGTTAACTACCATAACGATAAGTTCATAAATCAAATAAAATTGCTATTGAAAAATATCTGTTTTTTCTATTACTTTTAGAGAAAATTAGAGTTGCCGTGCAGCTTTTTTCAGTATGGATACAGATTGGCGATCGCCGTTGTTTAGGATTGATGTCTTATACTGATATATGCTTTCTTTTCGATTTGGGCATCATACTTTAAATAGTCCTCAAAAGCAGCAAAAACTTTTGAGTGGGAGGGTCAGTTTATATTGGAACTAATTAATGAGTACTACACCAATCCAAGTTTTACTAGTAGAAGATAGTCCTACAGATGCCGACTTACTACAACGAGTCATCGAACGTTCAAACGGTAGCTTGTGGCAAATCGCTCACGTAGAACGACTGCGAGATGGTATTAGTGCTTGTGGCGATCGCCAATTTGACATAGCATTATTGGACTTGTGCCTTCCCGACGCGCATGGATTGGAAACAGTGACGCAATTCCGTACTGCTATTCCCGATACTCCAGTTGTAGTGTTAACAGTGTTAGATCGAGAAGATTTAGCCCTGCAAGCAGTAGAGGAAGGCGCACAGGATTATCTCGTTAAAGATCGAATTACCCTTCAACAGCTAGAACGTACCCTTCACCATGCTATTGTCCGAGGTAAAATGCTCCAACAACGGAGTGAAAGCGAACGTAACTGTCGCTTAGCTCTAGAACAGGAACAGGAAATCAATCAGTTGAAATCCAGTTTTTTCTCCATGATTTCCCACGAGTTTCGCAATCCCTTAACAACTATTCGCTCGTCTGCGGAAATCATTCAAGATTACCACTACAAATTGCCACCAGAGCGCCGCAGTCAACACTTTCAGCGGATCTACAACTCAATATCGCAAATGCTGCAACTGCTAGATCGGCTCTTGCTGCTCAAACAAAACCAAATATCTATATTTCAATACCAGCCAGCACCACTAGACTTAGCGAGTTTTTGTCAAGAGTTAATCGAAGCTTTAACGCTTAACTCCGTTCATCACAACCGCCTCAACTTTATCTGTCAAGGAGAATGCATCCGTGCTGTCGTGGATGCAAATTTGTTATATCACATCTTGACCAATTTAATTTCAAATGCTCTGAAATACTCGCCTGCCGATAGCTGCGTTCAGTTCAGCCTCATTTGTCTGGATGGTAAGGCAACATTTCAAATTCAAGATCGAGGCATCGGCATTCCCGAAAAAGATAAACAACGGCTATTTGCTGCCTTTCATCGCTGCGGAAACGTGGGTGGAATTCCTGGCACGGGAATAGGATTAGCGATTGTTAAACAGTGTGTCGAATTACATCAAGGTGAGATTCAGGTAGAAAGTGAAGAGGGTGAAGGGACAACTTTCACTGTGACATTACCTATGGAGTAGATCTTGCCCCTACTCAGGCAAAACAGGCATATGAACTAACTCCAATTTTAGCCCATCAGGATCGGCAAAGAAAACGGCGTAGTAACCAGGTGAATATTGATATTCTGCGGGAGGATCGAGGACTGTCGCGCCCATTTCTTGAACTAATTTGTATAAGTTATCTACTTGCTCCCGACTATCGGCATTAAATGCAAGATGGTGGAAGCCTGGGGAGTAGCGATCGTGAAATTTGTTAGGCGAATCTGGATTAGCAACAGTAATTTCAATTGCTCCAGCATCCTGCAACCACCACATAATATAGATATCATTTTTTTCTACCTGCTGGTAGCCCATAAAGCCTAGAATCGCATCGTAAAAAGGTTCGGATTGTTCTAAACTTTTGACTGTGAGGCAGAGGTGGTTCATCGTTCCTAGAGTCATAAAAGCCTCTCGCATGTACTAGAACAAATGTATTGTATTACGATCGCCGCAGCACTTTGATG
Source organism: Chroococcidiopsis cubana SAG 39.79 (assembly GCF_003991895.1). Classification (NCBI taxonomy): domain Bacteria; kingdom Bacillati; phylum Cyanobacteriota; class Cyanophyceae; order Chroococcidiopsidales; family Chroococcidiopsidaceae; genus Chroococcidiopsis; species Chroococcidiopsis cubana. Next base: position 18,951 of record NZ_RSCK01000017.1, on the reverse strand, counting down.
TACTTAACCATTTCTTCCTGATATCCCAAGCGATCGCGCCTCTCCTACCACAGCAACAGGATAAAGATAATGCTAGAGTGAGCGAATGGCTTTTTTCCCCGCTTGCTACACCATGACGAGCATCTCTGCGGCACAAACCCGAACCGAACAACATCGCCAGCAATTCCCTGCCCTGGCAAATAAATCTTACTTCAATTATGGGGGGCAAGGACCGATGCCTCAAGCAGCCATAGACGCAATTATTGCTGCCCACGAATACATTCAACTTAACGGTCCCTTCTCCTCTCAAGTTAACGCTTGGATTACTCAAGAAACCGAGAAAACCAGACAGGCAATTGCCACTGAACTAAACGCCCCACCCGAAACCATTACCCTCACCGAAGATGTCACTGTAGGCTGTAACATTGCCTTATGGGGGATTGACTGGCAAGCAAAAGACCACATCTTACTCTCAGACTGCGAACACCCAGGAGTCATCGCCACTACCCAAGAAATTACTCGAAGATTCGGTGTAGAAGTTTCTACCTGTCCCCTCATGGCGACGCTGAACCAAGGAGATCCAGCCGCAGTCATCGCCCAACACCTCACACCCCGCACCCGCCTAGTTGTCATCAGTCACATCCTCTGGAATACGGGTCAAGTCTTGCCAGTTGACAAAATTGTAGAAGTATGCAAACAGCATCAAGGCGATCGCCCCGTGCAAATTCTAGTCGATGCAGCGCAATCTGTCGGCTTGTTACCCTTAAATTTGACTCAACTAGGGGCAGATTTCTACGCCTTCACGGGTCATAAATGGATGTGCGGACCCGCCGGAGTTGGTGGTTTATACGTCCGTCCAGAAGCACTTCTTGGCACGGATAACTGCCCTCCCTTACAGCCTACCTTCATCGGCTGGCGGAGTATAGTTATGGATAGTAAGGGACAGCCCCAAGCATGGCAACCAGACGGTAGACGTTATGAAGTCGCCACATCAGCCTTTCCACAGTATGCCGGATTGAAAGCCGCGATCGCCACCCATCAGCAATGGGGAACCGCCGAGTCACGCTATCAACAAATTTGCCAACTCAGCCAATATCTCTGGCAACGTCTGAACGAATTATCAGATATTATTTGCCTGCGTCACGCCCCACCTCAAGCCGGACTCGTTTCCTTTGAACTCAAAAATCGATCTTCTCTTCATGCAAAACTCGTCCAATTTCTCGAATCAAATCGCTTGATGACACGCACTCTTGTCGATCCAAGCTGCGTCAGGGCTTGCGTCCACTACTTTACCCTCCCCTGCGAGATCGATCGCCTCATTGAAGAAATCGAGAGATTTTGCCAGCAAAGCTAAAATGTCACGCGAAGACGCTAAGCACACTTTGCGCCTTTGCGTGACACTAATCTGTCTTTAACTTTTATGGAAAAATCTAGACCCACCATATACATAGCCATCACCAACCACGGATTCGGACATGCTACCCGCACCGCCTCACTTGCAGCGAAGATCCAGCAGTTGTGTCCCGATATCTTACTCATCATGGTGACAACCGCACCCCGTTGGTTACTGGAATCATACATAGAAGGAGATTTTATCTATCGTCCTCGCGCCTTCGATTTAGGTGTAATCCAGTCAGATAGCTTAACGATGGACAAAGTCGCCACGTTAGAAAAGCTACAGCAAATCCGCAAACAAGAACACTCGATAATTGCCTCAGAAGTTAACTTTATCCGTCAAAATCGCGTTAATCTGATCCTTGCCGATATCCCTCCTTTGGCAGTAGCGATCGCCCATGCCGCAGGTATTCCCTGTTATATGAGTAGTAACTTTGGATGGGATTTCATTTATCGCGACTGGGGAGGTGAATTTGTGGAATTTGCCGATTGGATGGGCAAGCATTACGTACAATGCGATCGCCTATTTCGGTTGCCTTTTCACGAACCGATGAGTGCTTTTCCCAATATTACCGATGTTGGCTTAACAGGTGGTTCACCACGTCACGCGATCGACACGCTACGATCTAATTGGGGTATCAGTACCCCACCAGAAAAAACTATCTTACTCACTTTTGGTGGTTTAGGTCTACAACAAATTCCGTTTGAAAACCTTCAACTTTTCCCCGATTGGCAGTTCCTTACTTTTGATGTTACAGCTCCAAACTTACCAAATTTAATCAAAATTACTGACCAAAAGTTACGTCCAGTTGATTTTATGCCCCTCTGTGGCAGAGTTATTTCTAAACCAGGTTACGGTACTTTTGCTGAAGCAGTTGGCGTGGGAATTCCTATAGTTACCCTGACTCGTGAAGACTTTGCCGAAGCTAAATTTCTAGTTGATGGAATTGCAAATTACTCTTACCATCAAATTCTCAACACAGAAGAATTCTTTCAAAGCCACTGGGAATTTCTCCACCAACCTCCACAACCGCCTCGACAATCTCAACCTATAGCGAAAGACGGTAACGAAGCGATCGCTCAAGCCGTGCTTGAAGCCGTAAGTCATAAATCGGAATTAACTGATAATTGATAACTGACAACTGACCATGCATCAACATATTCTCAGACTTTCTACTACTGGTAAATCTTTTACTAACATCACTGCTAAAATTGAAGCAATTGTTGCTCAATCTGGTGTAGAAACTGGACTGTGTAGTTTATTCTTGCGCCATACTTCTGCAAGTTTAGTGATTCAAGAAAATGCCGATCCTGATGTACTGCAAGATTTAGCAAACTTCATGGCAAAACTCGTACCAGAATCAGCGAATTACATCCACAATGCTGAAGGTGCAGATGATATGCCCGCCCACATTCGTACAGCCCTAACTCACACTTCCGAACAAATTCCCATTTCTAGAGGACAATTATTATTAGGAACCTGGCAGGGAATTTACATTTGGGAACACCGTCAGCGCAGCCATATTAGAGAACTCGTCGTTCATATTGCTTAATAAGTCGGAAGGCGGAAGTCGGAAATAAAAGTTTATCTCTCACCAATTACCAATTACTGATTACCAATTACCAGCCACAATGAAAATCTCAGATTTAATAAATTGGTTTGAAAATTGGGCAAATCCTGCTTGGCAAGAAAGTTGGGATAATTCTGGTTGGCAGATTGAACCAGGAGTATTAGAGCAACCTGCAAGGGTACTGGTATGCTTGACACCAACTCTAGCTGTGATGCAAGAGGCGATCGCACTACAAAAATTGGGTATTCCAGTCAATCTAATTTTTGCCCATCATCCACTAATTTTTAGTCCGCTGAAATCTTTGTGTAGTGGAAATGCGATCGCGGACATGACGCGCCTAGCTTTTCGTCACCAGATCGGCGTTTATACAGCTCATACTAACTTTGACCAAGTAGCAGACGGTACTGCTGACGTACTAGCGCAGTTATTACATCTCAAGCAAGTTGCGCCAATTGTACCGACGCAGCCAGAACTAGGCTATGGTCGTGTGGGAGAGATTAACCCTTCTTGTCCTTTGCAAGAATTGTTACAACAAATTCAAACAGTACTGAACCCTCCCGATCTGATTTTCTCCCCCACAGTAGATTTACAAAAACCAATCGGGCGAGTAGCTGTTTTAGGTGGGTCTGGTGCTAGTTTTATTTCGGATGTGGTAAAAACAGGGGCGCAAGCTTATTTAACTTCCGATTGTAAGTTTCATCAATTTCAAGAAAGTCGCGATCGCGGTTTAATTCTGATTGATGCCGGACACTACGCTACCGAACGTCCAGCTTGCGATCGATTGGTGACAAAGCTTCAAACTGCCGGAGTGGAATGGGCGCAATTAAGTCAGCAAGACGAAGATTTTCGACTTTTCTACAAGCGCTAGCAGCTTCTCGACCCAAACACCTCCGCGATCTTACGTAAGTCACAGCCAATATCGTTATATATTTTTACATTTACTCGAAAATTTTGTAGCCCATTTTACAATTTATCTGAGATCCAGCAAGTAACCTAAAAAGTATAAAACAATACGTTTATCAAGACGGTAAGAGTTTAAGCAACTTCTGCAAGCAATTCTTACTAGTTTTCGTCAGCAGCATCTTACATACATACACTGTTTCTACTAACTTTGCCTTTTTTAGTTTAAGTATTTAATAGCAAGATTTGATTTTTTAAAATCAATTCACTGCATTGATTGTCAACAAATTATTACGAAATATCAAAATAATTTGTTAGACTATTTTGCGGAAGTTTGGTAAAAGCTGTTGTAGTAATTCGGCAGACTCAATCGGATAAATTCACGAGTTGCATAAATGCGATCGCTTGCATAGGCAAGCGAAGAATTTTACTGTGGCATAGCAGTAGCTATTGCAAAACTAAACTATCAATTTAAATATTCGAGTAGGGGTAAGCTATATGTCAGTAATCTTCAATCTCGATGCTAAGAAAAACGCTCGAATTCTATTACTATCTTTGCGAAAGATAAAGTTTCATGTCGCCCGCTGTTATTTATACGAGCTAGAAGATTTGATTTGTGAATTTGACTCAGCCGATATACTTACACCAGTTTTTAATCCCGACTTGTTCAAAGTTACTAATAGAATTGCTAATACTATGGCTCAAGCTGTTGGTAGTAGCAGGCTAATTAACCCATTGTTCAAGCAATTTAATCTGGATAAAGAGTATGAACTATTTTTTATCATCTGTCAGTCTCCTCTAGATATTCTAACGATAAATTCAATAAGAAACTGGCGAAACAAATGTCGTAGAGTAGTAGTTTGGCTCGATGAAATTTGGGCAAAAGATATTGAAAAATGGAAAGTTCAGCTGAGTTTTTTGCAAGAAATTGACTATATTTTCATGAACTTTAGCCAAAGTATCGAGGGAGTCTCCAAAATAATTCAGCGTCCTTGTGAATACATTCCATTTGGAATTGATGCAATTAAGTTCTGTCCTTATCCGCTGAATAGAGAGCGTAGCGTCGATCTTTATAGTGTTGGTCGCCGCTCGCAAGTCACGCATCAAGCTTTATTGAATTTATCTGAAAGAATTAATTTTTTTTATATCTATGAAACTATCAAAGATCTATACACAGCCGATCATAGATATCATCGAAGTTTATATAAAAATATTTTAAAAAAGAGTCGTTATTTTATTGCCAATCGAGCAAAGATTGACGATGCAAATGCAACTGGCGATCAACAAGAAGTAGGCGCACGCTTTTTTGAAGGTGCAGCAGCAGGAACAGTCATGCTAGGAGTTCCCCCTGAATGCGAATCCTTTACTCGAAATTTTGACTGGGAGGATGCAGTCATTCAAGTTGCTTACGATGCCCCTAATATAGTTGAAATTCTAGCCGAACTTGACTCCCAGCCCGATCGCTTGCAAAAAATCCGTACTAACAATGTTGTTAACTCACTCTTAAAACATGATTGGGTTTACCGTTGGGAAACAATTTTAGCTACAGTCGGACTGGATAGTACGCCAGCAATGATGGCTCGGAAAGCTCGTCTACAGAACTTAGTCGAGAGAATACTGACTCGGAAAAACAGCGATCGGCAGCTCATTACTCAGACCGGATTCACAAGCAAGACAGAACGCAGATGCCAGTTGTTTGAATCAGTTATCACTGACTAGTGACGAGTGGCTGGTGACAAGAATTGAGTTTAACCACTGGTCACCAGCCACTCACCAATGACAAATGACTAGTTAAATGGCGCCAAAGAGCGAGGAAGATTTATAGAAAACCCTGATTTTTCTCTATTCAAGCTGATGAGATGCTAAAGAATGAGTTAAAATTGATTAAAATAGATCGAGCTGATAAGGTCGAGTTTTCTCGAATTGACGCTTAGAGGGATGCCACTCAAGCCGAGGAGGCAGAGGGAAAGGCATGATTCGTTTAAGTAAACGTCTAGCGTAAAGGTGGTACAAAAATTTCCAAGTTGCTTAATGCATGTAGCGCGGTCGATAGCCACTGATATTGGTCGGAGTGCGAGGATAAGCGAAATGCTGCTAATGACAGATGAAGTTTCTAATAGGCTTCTTTAGTGTCCGCTAGACTCAGTAGTAGTTTCAATCAATAGCTGGCGGTCGAAATATAATATGAAACTGAAATACAAGCAAAAACTGAAACACAAACATATAATTGCCAAATTGGAGTAAAGTTAAGTAGCTCAAACTGGGTATTATATAGTAGGGTTTAGCCCAACAGTCCACAGGTATAACGACGTTGAGAAAGGTAGAAGCAATAAATGCTACACCGCAAGATTTATCAACTGTGTTGCGATGGGCGTGAAGTATGTATCTTCTTGCGGGATCAGCAACGCTGGATCGAGAAAGCCCGCATCATCGATATCGAAGGCGATTTAGTCACTCTCAGATATGAAACTGAAGAAGAAGACGAAATCTGCTCTTGGGAGGAGATGGTTCGCCTAGAAAGTATTGGTGCAGTGACTCAGAAGCTAGCTTCTGTACCGCGAGGCAATGCTGAACCCTTAGTTTCTGACGACTGCCCCGAAGCAGAGCGCATTCGCAATCGCTTTACTGATTCTAATCCTGAATAAGTTCTAATCAGTAAAGGCGTTATCTAAAACGCCTTTACTTGTTTTATTCGTCTTGGCGTTCGTAGGCAGGGCAGTAGCCATCCGGTGTAACCTTGAAGCCAAATAAGGGCGACTCTGGATTCCAACAGCGCTGCCCGCGCTGGAACTTGCAGGTAGCACAGCAGCTCAAATCCGTCCAGGCTAAGCGATCGCCATTTTGGTTCATCAACTCGCGGGGCGACAAGCCCCGCAAAACTAGGTCTTCACCTTGCCAGCGAGCTTCCACTAAGCCTGTATCGGCAAAATTGCGCCAGCGAGGATCGGCGGTAATGGCATCAGGCAAGGTAATAGTTACAACCGTACCTAATTCATTAAGTTCTCCTTCATAATTCGTTTCTGGAGCAGCTGGTTGAACGAAAACATCGCCGATGGGTAAATCGACAAGCGTGCCAACGGCTGGAGAATGTAAGTGGTAGCGGTTGCGTAATTCTTCCAGGCTAGCTAGGTCGGCTAGATAAGTTGGAGCGCCATGAACGAAAATAACGTGCTTCGGTCGCAGGTTGTGAATGAGTTGAGTCGTACCAGGACCGTCGCTATGCTGTGCTAGCAGGTAGGTTTCTACCTCTACTAGGGGTGAGGAATGAGGAGTGAAGAGTGAGGGTTGAAACTCGTTAGGATGACCAGGATTTTCAGGCAGAAGAACTAACCAGGGTCCGGTGTTGGGTTGGCAGTATTGACTTAAATCAGTAACATTATCTGCGATCGCGATACAGGGCGATTGACCGACAATTCCTCGCTGTTCGAGTGGTAGGCGACGGACTCGCGGGCGTACCTTTTCATCCCAAAATAAAGATTGATGTTTGGCAAAGTTTTGTACTGCTGTGGGGAAATGTGGTAGTAATTCTAAATAGGCATCGCAGCCCTGAGCTACACTGCCATCAACCCAAATATCGAGGTTGCGTCCGGTAAAGTTGTGATGGCTGCGCAACAGCATCAGAATTTCCTGACCTAGACCTAGAGTCGATGTAGGCAAAAGGACAGAATACGAACTGGCGATCGCCCGATTAATTCTTTCAGCCAGTTGATTTTCTTGGTTGCGACGGTGCGGATGACGTGCCGTGCCGTAGGTTCCTTCGATAATTAATACATCTGGTTCTAAACCGCGTAACTCTTCTAAAGGTAACCCTTCCACCAGGCGAGAGTTAGATAAGAAAAAGTCCCCCGTGTAAAACACTGTATAAGTGCGCCGTCCAGTCGTGTAGGTAAGGAGAATGGCTGCTGCCCCTGGTAAGTGTCCGGCAGGATATAATTCAGCCGTCAATCCATCCTGAAATTCCACAGGCGATCGCCAAGGTAGCGCTTGACAAAATTGCGGGATCTTTCCATCCTCATCTAACCAATTCAGCGGTAGCAGACGAGTTGTTGCTTCGCTGGCATAAATTGGCAGTTGCGGAAAGGCACGATGCAGGGATAGTAAACCTTTAGCATGATCGGGATGAGCATGACTGCATAGAACTAGGTCTACTGGCAAGTTGGTAGCGACAAGTAAACCATGAGACTTAGGCTGTTCTAGTCCCGATTGTAAAACAGAAATGTCCGTCAATCCGCAATCGAGCAGAATGCGGTACGGTCCCATCTTGACCATCAAACAGACACCTTCATCCCCATGCTTCACACCATAGGGAAAGCATTCTAGTTCTGAATTTGCTTCCCCTACAGGCATAGAGGATGCTGACATGCGATCGCTCATCTTCCCCTCCACTCAAACCTAATGCCGCTGTTGGAGCGCAGCGATAAATATGAAACGATGAATTGTAGGATAATTAGGTCATGAATGAAGCGAGCAGCGAATAGAAGCGACAGGTTAGGGAAAGATCGGGGGGCAATTCAATTCATAATGCGCAATTAGACCCCACGCACTCACAACTAACAACTCTTCACTAATAACTGGTCACTGGTCACTGGTCACTGTTAATGGGCGGAGCCGTTACCGTGGTAGTTGTCTGAATCGTAAAATCCGTTTTTCGTGCCAAAAAATAGGCAACAAACAGTAAATACAACCGTTAATCCTACTAAGACAAGTTTGATATCCATTTCTTAATTATTCCTCTCTTTAATTTCGACAAGCACAACGATTTGAAGTCGAGAGACTTCTACCCTGGGGATATTAGCAGAGCGCGATCGGGCGATCGCTAACAGCCTTCATCCGTTCAATTGTAAATAAATAATTGCTGGTAAATTGACTCTCTTCCATCAGATTTTAGAACCTTCTACCCTAACCCGTCCATCTACTGAAGTTGCACCAGCATTACTTGGCTGCACTTTAGTTAGGCAATTGCCGTCTGGACAAATTCTCAGGGGAGCGATCGTCGAAACAGAAGCTTATGCCCCTGGAGATCCAGCTTTTCATGCCTATCGGCGTGTCACCCCGCGCAATCAAGTTGTATTTGGCATGGCAGGGAGAGCATACGTGTATCAAATCTATGGCATGTACCACTGCCTAAATGTCGTCACGGACTGCGAAGGAATTCCTAGTGCCGTACTCATTCGCGCTTTACAACTGGAGTGCTTGCCTAGTGGCTGGGAAATTGGTAGTAAAGGAAACTTGCACCGTCTAGCGGCTGGACCAGGTAAACTATGTCGTGTTTTGCAGATCGATCGCGGCTTAAACGGAACTATATTACAACCAGGACAACCGCTATGGCTCGAACAACGTCAGCAAGAATTTGCGATCGTCCAGACAACGCGGATCGGACTATCTCAAGGTGTAGATCTCCCTTGGCGGTGGTACGTGCAGGGTTGTCCGGCTGTTTCTAAAGTTTAACTATGACATGTAGCATTTGTAACAAATAGCGCGATTGCATTTGAGCAAAAACCCAAAAAACTTGTATAATCCTCATCTAAACATCAAATCTCTACATAAAAGGAGATTGACAAATTTATGGCACGTAGTAATGGCGGCGGTTTTTGGGCAGATTTTCGCAAGTTTATCATGCGCGGCAACGTCATTGACTTGGCAGTTGCAGTTGTTATCGGTGGCGCATTTGGCAAGATCGTTACCTCTTTCGTAGAAGATATTATTACGCCCGTAATTCTCAATCCGGCATTGCAGGCTGCTAACGTTCAAGATTTACAAAATTTATCGGTCAACGGCATCAAATACGGTGTATTTCTAGCAGCTGTTCTCAACTTTGTAGTCATTGCCTTTTGCCTTTTCTTAATCATCCGTGCCTTTGAAAAAGCCCAGCGCCGATTTTTCCGCAGTCCAGAAGCTGCTGAAGCTGCACCACCCGATCCTACTGTCATTGCCCAAGAGAGATTGACAGGAGCATTAGATCGCCTGACGACCACAATTGAGACTCGGAACCTGGGTTAATCCCGAGTTGAGCAAGATAAACATAGGTGCGATCGCACCCCTATCTCATAAGATCCAAAGCTTGTAAAATTGCAGTATTGCTTGGCTTTTAGCCAACCAGAAATGCCTGTTGGCTTTTAGTCCACACAAAACGTCAGTTGGCTTTTAGCCGACCAGAAATGTTTATAGAACAACCAATTGTTTTAACTCTTACTCATGACCGTTGCTGCAAATACTGCTACGGGACTAGGTTCCCGCTTGGTAAACACCGTGCTGGCAATTCAGCCTCTAGCTAACTTAGCTAAGCATCAAGCACGGCAAATGATGGTGAAACGAGCAGAGAAAATCGGCGTACCCTGGACCAAAACAGTCCGAGAATTACGCTCTCAAGAATGGGAAAGCCACTGGCAACAGGTATACAATCCTCAATTGCAATATCCCGAGTATTATTGCTGCTCTTTCCACGCTTACGAACAAGGCAATCTCAGTTGGGATGCAGCTTTTGAGGTAGAAGTCGCTGCGCGTGCCGTTCATGCAGGAATTTGGTCTGATGCAGGCGCGGCTGGCGATGCTCAACTTCGTCAGAGCTATCATGAAATCGTCAAAAGCCAACTTCCTCACAACCCACAAGCAATTCTTGATGTAGGCTGTAGCGTGGGTATGAGTACATTTGCTCTAAAAGCACTCTATCCCCAAGCAAAAATTACTGGTTTAGACTTATCACCCTATTTTCTTGCCGTTGCCCATCAGCGATCGCAGCAGCAAAACCAGAGCGAAATCGAATGGGTACACGCTGCCGCAGAAGCAACAGGACTACCAGAGGCAAATTACGATCTCGTTTCGATTTTTCTTGTCTGTCACGAATTGCCTCAGTCAGCCACGCGGCAGATATTGCAGGAGATGCAGCGGTTGTTGCGTCCGGGCGGATATTTGGCAATTATGGACATGAATCCCCAGTCAGAAATCTATGCCCAGATGCCACCCTACATCTTGACGCTACTCAAAAGTACCGAGCCATATCTAGACGAATATTTCACGTTGGATATTGCTCAAGCAATCGTAGCAGCAGGTTTCCATCCACCTACTATCACCTGTAACAGCCCCCGCCACCGGACGATTGTGTCTCAGGTGAAGGATTAGTAGTGCGTGGTGCGTGGTGCGCGAGCAGAGTGGAACGTATTTAATTCCGAATTCATTTGGGCAGTTATTCCGCCACTATTGCTACTGATTTATTACTATCGTCGGGCAACTGCACCACCTCCCCTGTTTCTATTACTACTGTGCTTCGGTTGGGGCGCAATTTTTGGTAGTATCGCTCTGGGTCTAGAGTGGATATTCGAGCATCTCACCAGCCAGTGGGAAGATTGGCAAAGATTTACTCGCACTCTTGCTGGTGTAGCTGTACGTCAGTTGGTGTTTATTGCCCCAATTGAAGAGGGATGTAAGTTAGCTGGAGTCATTACTTCTCAATGGTTGGCAGGACGTAGAGGTAACGGGCGATCGCCTGCCCTCTCTATTTTCATACAGACGATCGCGATCGCTCTAGGGTTCACTGCTCAAGAAAGCTGGGTTTATTTATCCAATGGCGTAGCAACTGTATTCGAGCGCGCGATCGGTACTCCCATTCATGCCATGTTCTCAGCAGCTTTTGGCTATGCTCTGGCAAGGGAGCAGGGAAGAAGAGAGCTGAGGGAGCCCAGGGAGCCCAGGAGGCTGAGGGAGAAGTTACCTCTTGCCTCTCGCCTCTTGCCTTTTGCCTTTTTGATCGACGCAATTATTTGTCATGCTCTCGTCAATATATTTTCTAGTGCTTGGCGCTACAATCCACCAATAAATCTTTTGAGCTACTTATTATTTCCATTTTTCCTCTGGCTCTTTTGGCGCATGGAAAGCTGGTGGCGACAGGTGCAGCATCAGCCATCAATTATCCTGATTTCTGGCATCACATCTATCCATCGCTACTGGCAAAGAGGTTTGGTTGCGTTTGCCCTGATGCTCGGTGGTAATGCAATTTTTGGCTTTTTTCTGCTTGTCAGAACTCTTAGCCCTTTACATCCCGTCCAGCTACTCGAACCAGATATTTTCTGGTTTATCGCGAGTCGCTCGGCACTCAATTCGATTCCTGGAGCGATCGCCTGGGGAATTTATCGATACTTGAGGTTTGCTGCTAGCCGTCGCAATTTGTCATGATACTCTTTAAAAAAATCATTTATAAAACTTCGCAATCATTTAACATAATTAACAAGACGTATAATTTTTGTTTCAGCAAAGTATTATGATGCAGGGCGGAGAGACAGAAACCCAGGTAAAGAGAGCAGCTATGGCTAACATCAAATTTGTGCAAGAAAATCGGGAGGCGATCGCCGCTGATGGGGCAAACCTCCGCATCAAAGCTCTAGAAAATGGTATCGATCTTTATACGACTTGGGGCAAAATGATGAACTGCGGCGGCTATGGTCAATGTGGTACTTGTATCGTAGAGATTGTTGAAGGTGTAGAAAATCTCTCACCCCGCACTCCAGTTGAAAACAAAAAGCTGAAGAAAAAGCCAGCTAACTATCGTCTTGCTTGTCAAACTTTAGTCAACGGACCAGTTAGCGTTGTCACTAAACCAAAATGAGGGAGCGATCGAGCAGAGGAGTAGCAGAGCGCAAGGTCGCTGAGGGGCTTCAGGAGCAACTACCAACTACCAACTACCAATTCCCCACGCCTTACACCCTACACCCTTTCTTTACTGATAACTGACAACTGGTCGCTGACTCGCCCCTCCCTCTGTGTCACGCATTGATGATATCCTGAAAGAGTCAAACCCCCGTATAAAAGAGGCTTTCTGGCGATGCAAGTAAACGATTTAGGCTTTGTGGCAAGCATCTTATTTGTGCTAGTTCCATCTGTATTTTTAATCATTCTTTACATCCAAACCGCTAGCCGCGAAGGAAAAAAAGATTAATTATCACTGTTTTGTCAATTGCTTTGAATCAAAAACAAAACCTCTGTAGAAAGAACTACAGAGGTTTTTAGTTATTAGTTCACGGGGTGTAGGATTGAATTGTGACTTGTCTTGCTTTGCGACTTTCTCTTCCTGCTCTTCAACCAACCGTCCGCGCTAACAGCACGGGACATGTAGCATTGACACGAACGTAATCTGATAGCGATGAGCCGATTAAGCGATCGATGTCAACAAAACTTTTAGCCACGGAAGGACGGCGATCGGGTGAACCCAGCATTAGTAAGTCTACAGACATATCTTCAGCTAAGCGGCAAATTTCTTCGCCTGGCTTGCCCATACTAGTAACACAGCGGGTTTGCACTCCTTGCTTTTTCGCTTCAGCGATCGCCCCAGCCAAAACTGAATCTTTTTCTGCTGCTGCTAGGGCGACTTCTCCTTGTTTACCGCTCAAATTCTTATTAACGTATGCTAAGACTAGCTGACCGCCTTTAATATCTCTCAGCAAAAAGAGTGCTAACTGCAAGCATTGTTTTGCCGCATCGGAACCGTCATAAGCTACCATGATACGGTTGATTTTCTTCACGTAAATGTCATCCTTCACCAGCAACATAGGACGCGAGGATAACTGAAATACGTATTGACTGACAGAGTTAGATAAAATTGCTTGCAACCGCTTGAGTCCTCGCGAACCCATAATAATTAAGTCAGCATCAATCTCATCTGCTACTTGACATACTACGTCTTTGGGTTCTCCCTGTCGCAGCATAGTAACAGTTCGGCTGGGATCTAAGCCTAAGTACTCCACAGCATTTGCGATAATTTTGTCACCTTCCTCTAGCTTGGTTGTCATTCCAGCAGAAGTTGCTTGGGAAGGAACTACATGTAAAACAGTAACTTTTGCCTGTCCGATCGATGGAATCTCTTTCAAATTCTTGAGCATTTCTTCTGCGTGTCCCAATCCTGAGACAGCAAGCAAAATTTTTTCAATCATTGATTTAACCCGATAGTGAATGCGTCTAGTTTTTATGCTTGGTTAGTGGATGAGTGGGTTAGAATTTGCTTTTTTTCAGTTAGCTCAAGCAGCTTAGCAAGCCATCATCTCTCATTATTATTCTTAAGCATAACGGTCATGCTACTGCAATAAGTTTGACAATTTGTTATCTTCTTTCAAGATAGATAAATTATTATTTAATTTGACTTATATATTATATAGAAAAAAGTATTTTAAAATTTGTTAAGATCGAGGGTGAGAAAATCTCAAAATCCGATCGCTTCAACTGTTATTTCTTCCCGAGCAGCGGGAGCGTGAAGCTCGCTTCAACTTTGTGCTGAGACTGACAATAATGGCAATACTTTCAGTAGTTCGCACAACAATCGTCGCGCTGGCTAGGCGTAGTTCAAAGCAATTGGAAAGTAAACTTTTGAGTGACAGTTTGAATAGTGTCACTCAGCCAGAGTGTAGAGCTGTGTAGCAAATTTTGCTGAAGCTTGAATTGAGATTGGAGTGAGATAATATTTTTGGATTTTATTAATCTTTTTTTAGATTGAGTATTGCACTATTCGAGAACGGAGTTAAACTAAATATGAAGTATCTTATCTACAGATACTAGTAAACTAGCTGTACCGCGATCGCAAGACGAAGGTAACAGTTGAGTATATAGATTGATTAAAGGTGTGAGGGAAAAAAGGAATATGTCTAGGTTATTGTGGAAAACCGTTATTCTCAGCCCAGCGTGGCTGACTGCCGCACTCGCAGTTTCAACATCGGCAATCGCTGCTACACCAAGCAGCGCTCTAGCAGTTTCAGAACTTAATGCTGCTATTGAAGCCAAAGAGACAAGTATTGTCAATAGTGGCGTTACAAAACCACAGGGAACGCTAATCGCACAACAAGTGCCTGCTGCCCCTGAAACTGACAATACAATTTCCGAAATCAACCGTTATGGTAATGAAGGTCGAGGCGATCGCAACAACATCGCGCAGGTAACCTCAGTCTCTCAGCTATCAGACGTACAGCCTACAGACTGGGCATTCCAAGCCTTGCAATCCTTGGTAGAACGCTATGGCGTAATTGCAGGTTATCCCGATGGCACGTTTCGAGGTAACCGTGCCATGACTCGTTATGAGTTTGCCGCAGGTTTGAACGCTGCTCTCGATCGCGTTAATGAATTGATTGCAGCTGGCACAGCCGATCAAGTTCGCAAGGAAGACTTAGCTACCCTGCAAAGATTGCAAGAAGAATTCTCTGCGGAACTAGCAACTCTACGCGGACGGGTAGACAGCCTAGAAGCTAACGTTGCAGAACTCGAAGCGAATCAGTTCTCGACTACCACTAAACTCGTGGGTGAAGTGGTCGCTGCTGTCAGTGATGCTTTTGGCGGAGACACCGACGCTAATACAGTGTTCCAAGATCGGGTGCGATTGGATTTCCAAACTAGTTTCACCGGTAGCGATATCCTCCACACTCGTTTATCAGCTGGTAATGCGACTCGCTTAGATGTGGGTGAAGATACTTACCAAAACACTCTCACTTTCAACCCAGCCGACAATGGTAATGATGTTGTGGTAGACTGGGCAGCCTACGACTTTAAACTCCCAATTGGCGAAAACTCCAGAGCTTATCTAGCCGCAGCGGGAGGCGTTCACGCCGACTACGCTCCTACCAACAACCCCTTCTTTGAAGACTTTGATGGTGGTCGTGGGGCAATATCTACCTTCGCTTCCGAAAACCCGATCTATCGGATTGGGGGTGGTGCAGGTTTGGGGATCAACATCGCTCCTTTTGGCGAAGCCAGTGGTTTTAAACCTAGTATCACAGCTGGCTATTTTGCTAGAAATGCTCAAGATCCAGGTCAAGGGGCTGGCTTGTTTAACGGTGATTATGCAGCATTAGGACAGCTGAACTTCAACTTCGGCGATCGCATTGCCCTTGCAGCAACTTATGTTAACGCATACAACACCGGAGCTTCTCTCGGCAACCTCAATCCAGATGACGATGAAAACTCCGATATCTTTAATTACGCCGGTAGTACTGGTGTTGTTGGGACGCTAGAGGCAAACAATCCATCTAGGCTTTTGGGTGCGGCTGTAGGTGCTGATACTGTCCCAATCTCTTCTAATTCCTACGGTCTTTCTGGTTCTTTCAGATTAAGCGACACCATCTCGATCAGCGGCTTCGGATCTTACACCAATGCTACTCTTATTGGTCGTGGTAATGGTGATATCTGGTCATTTGGTGGCGGTGTAGCTTTCTCTGACCTGGGTAAAGAAGGTAACTTGTTAGGTATTTTTGCTGGCGTGCAACCAACATTAACATCTCTAGATGCTCCTGGTGTCAGAGATTTCAGTAATGAATATGGACTCCACGTTGAAGGCTTCTACCGCTACCAACTTACCGATAATATTTCCGTCACTCCTGGTGTGATTTGGCTCAACCGAGTTGGTCAAACTGGCAGCGATGAAGATGCAATCATCGGTACGCTTCGCACAACATTCAACTTCTAGGTTTTGGTGACCGACTAATTTGAGCGACTCTTAGTTCTGGAATTAGCCGTTTTCTCAATTATCATACCCCGCGATCGCAGCGGGGTTTTTTGTTGGTCATTCGTCATCTGTCTTTTGTCATTTGATGAACCCCTTGACAAATAACAAGTGACAAATCACAAATCTATCAAACCCCAGTGGAGAACCGGGGTATAATAGAGAAGTTAAGACTAAAAATTAAAATATCCTTCAACTTCTTGGAACTAGCTTGTGGAACTGTCGTGTAAATCAGAATATGCTCTGCTTGCCCTCTCAGAGCTAGCAGCTCGCTACCAAAGCGGTGAACCCTTGCAAATTCGGCAAATAGCAGCTCAACAAAACATTCCAGACCGCTACTTAGAGCAACTACTAGCAACCTTAAGACGCGGTGGTATAGTCAAAAGCCAACGGGGAGCCAAGGGAGGCTATATCCTAGCGCGAGAACCTTGGAAAATTACTTTACTAGAGGTTTTGGTCTGCCTAGAAGGTATAGAAGCAAGAGCTACTGAAGAAGAAAGTAAGCCTAGAACGTTAGAAACTGCTGTCGTGCATGAGATTTGGCATGAAGCTCGACAAGCGGCAAATATGGTCTTGCAGCAGCATACCTTACAAAATCTTTGCGAACAGATAGCTGCCAGACGACAACTCGATATTATGTACTATATCTGATTGCCAGTGAGTAATGAGTAGTGAGTAGTGGAATTACTATTGCTGCTCGCGAATGATAAATGACACCTGACGAAGGACAAACTATGCGTATTGCCCAAAATATTACAGAACTCATCGGTCGTACTCCTCTAGTACAGTTGAATCGTATTCCGCAAGCTGAAGGCTGTGTTGCCCAAATTGTCGTAAAACTGGAAAGCATGAACCCTGCCGCTTCGGTTAAAGACCGAATTGGCATCAGCATGATTAATGCTGCCGAACAGGAGGGATTGATTACCCCTGGCAAAACGATTTTAGTCGAACCAACTTCTGGTAACACGGGTATTGCTCTGGCAATGGCAGCAGCAGCAAAGGGATATCAGTTAATTTTGACGATGCCGGAAACTATGAGTGCCGAACGTCGAGCTATGCTGCGGGCTTACGGAGCAGAGTTAGAACTGACAGCAGGCATCGAAGGGATGAGTGGTGCAATTCGGCGGGCACAAGAAATTGTGGAATCAACGTCGAATGCTTACATGTTGCAACAATTCCGCAACCCTGCTAACCCCAAAATTCACAAAGAGACAACGGCTGAAGAAATTTGGCAAGATACAGATGGTCAGGTGGATATTTTAGTTGCTGGTGTTGGCACTGGTGGAACAATTACTGGAGTAGCGGAAGTTATTAAAGCCAGAAAACCCAGGTTTAAAGCGATCGCAGTCGAACCAGCTAACAGTCCCGTACTATCGGGAGGTCGTCCAGGACCCCACAAAATTCAAGGAATTGGAGCTGGGTTCGTACCGCAAGTCCTGAAAGTAGACTTGATTGATGAAGTCATTACCGTAACTGATGAGGAGTCGATCGCCTACGGTAGGCGTTTGGCAAAGGAAGAAGGGTTGCTATCGGGGATTTCTTCTGGATCGGCTCTGGCTGCGGCAGTTCGGGTAGCTCAGCGTCCAGAAAATAAAGACAAGCTAATTGTGATGATTCAGCCTAGCTTTGGCGAACGCTACTTGAGTACGCCATTGTTTCAAGATCTTGAGCCGAGACTACCCGCCACGGTTAGTTAACGCTAAAGTGATTGAATGGCTCACTCAAATCACTACGAAACCCTACGAATTCAACCTCATGCCAGCCAAGCGGAGATCAAATCTGCCTATCGCCACTTGGTGAAGCAATTTCATCCCGATACGAATCCTAAGACAGGCGATCGCGATTGGATTATTCAGATTAACGCTGCTTATGAAGTGTTGAGCGACGTTCAAAGTCGTCGGCAGTACGATCGCCAATTAGGAGCAGGTGCGCCAAAGCGATCGCCTTATTCAACTACCACACAACAGCGATCGTCCCAACGCCCAAATGCTCGATCTTCCTACCAAAATCGTCCTAGTGGTAGAGATGCTGACGAGCAAATAGAAATATGGATGCAACAAGTTTATCAACCTGTCAATCGATCGCTATGTCGAATCCTAAACTCTTTAGAACAACAAATCGAAGAATTATCTGCCGATCCATTTGATGACGAACTTTTGGACAAGTTTCAGGCTTACATCGTCGATTGTAAGGACTGGTTGAAACAAGCTCAAACGACATTTCGTTCAATGCCAAATCCTCCCAGTATGGGCAAAGCAGCAGCGCATCTTTATTACTGTATTAATCAAGTAGCGGATGGATTAGATGAATTAGCCTACTTTCCGCTTAACTATGATGAACGTTATTTGCACGTCGGGCAAGAAATGTTTCGGATTGCCCACGGATTGCACTGCGAGGCACAAAAATCGGTAGAGGCGATCGCTTAAGAAGTCCAGTCATATCATATTGAAGTTTTCTTCAAGTTGACACATACTAGATAGACTTAGAACTTGACGAAAAAGATTAAAAAAATAAAGCCCCCTTCATCTATAGAAAAAGAGGGCTTTGTATTAATACAAAAAATCGACCTGGCGCGGAGCTATTGTCCCGTGGGGCGACCCCCAGAGTATCGTCGCCGCAGTCGCGTTTCACACCTGA